>SULG01000223.1 GCA_005524015.1 Candidatus Jettenia ecosi | reverse complement strand
ACAATTAATTCATTAAAAATTCAAAGTTACGCCATCGGTGTACCACGGGTTGCTCATTGATTTCTTGGACGCCTGGCACGATTCTTTTTTTCAGTTCTTCCCACGATGAAACTCTTATATGACGAAGAAAAGTGCGTGCCATTTTGCTGAATAAGGTTTCGGCCAAGTTAAGCCACGATCCGTGCTTTGGCGTGTGAACAGAGATGAACCGTCCTGGCCGTGTTGCCAGATATGCCCGCGTTTCCTGGGAAATATGGGAAGAATGATTGTCCAGAATTATTCGAATTTGAGCATCAGCAGGATAGTATGCATCTATTTCCTTCAACAGCTCAATGAATTCCCTGCTTCTGTGACGGCGTTGAACTTGAGCAAACACATGACCATCGTGCAAGTCTATACCGGCTAAATTTGATGCAGTCCCCAGCCGTTTGTATTCATGATCTCTTGCAATTTGAGAATACTGATTGGGCTGAGGCGGAAGGTCGGGGGCAACATTTGCAAGAGCTTGCACCCCGGGCTTTTCATCAATACAAATCGTGTACAATGGTTCTTTGTCATCCTTATGCTGAGAAGTATTTTGCAGATGGACCTCTTGGTAAACCAACAGAACCTCTTTCATTTTTGATGCAAACGCAGGGTCACGTTTTTCAAGATAGTATTTCACCTTGTGGGGTTGCAATGTCTGATTTCTTAGTATCCGATTTACCGTGGCTTTTCCTGCCCTACTGAGCGATGGATGCCCGGCTTCTCGAGCATGCTTACGAGCATACTCTGCAAGTGCCTTTTGTGTCCAGAGCTCCGCCGCCATCCCATAATCTTTTGGTTTGCTACAGGCTATGTTCACAAGCCATGCTTTTGCCTCCATGGTTATGGTTGGCTCTTTGGGTCTATGGTAGAAATCCTTCAAGGCGCTTTTCATTCCCATTCCCAGCGCCTTGTCGATGCACTTGTATACCGTACCACGAACAACTCCAACTTTTCTGGATACTTCTGATATAACCGGATTCTCATGATATGATAATAAA
>SULG01000222.1 GCA_005524015.1 Candidatus Jettenia ecosi | reverse complement strand
AAACGTTTTTGACTTTATTGCCGACTCGAACTTATCTTTAAGTTCGGCAAAGGTCGCGAACGTTTGGTTGGAAACGGCATCTTTGCCGTATTTCCAGACGTGTTCTTGCGGATTCATGTCCGGAGCGTAAGGAGGATAGTTGATAAGGTGCATGTTTTGCAGGGGTTTCCCTTTCTCCAGTTGTTTTCTCAGCTCTTTGCCTTTGTGCCATCTGGCGTTGTCCCAAAGAATGACAACATTTTTGTTCGGATAAAGCTCGGCTGTCTTGGTCAAGGCTTCAATTATCGTTTCTTGATTCTGCCACTCGAGAGGAAAAAGATGACACTCCTTGCTTTGATGGTTCCACGCTCCGAAATAGCTTTGGCCGGTTTTGTCTCGGGTCACTTTCAATACGGTCTTTTCTCCTTTTTTCAGCCAAGCTCTTCTTGTCTCCGTTTCCCAGTTGATTCTTGATTCGTCGGCGGAGAGAATGACGACATCTTGGTTTTTCTTTAATTTCTCGATTTCCCTTCGTATTTCAAGCATTCTTCTCTTTACCAGCTCGTCATTTCTTCTTAAGTCAAACGGACTGGGTAGCTTCCACGACAGTCCGGCGTATTCAAGCAGATAGTGATAACTTCTGTCCGATTCATAAACGACACCGAATCGGGAGGAAACGTATTCTTTGATTGTCGGAAGCGACCAGAACTCCTTCGGGATTAAATTTTCAGAAGGCGGTTTGTTGAGAGTGTTTTTGATTTCTTCCTTTTGTTCTTTGGTCAGTTTGTTCGCATTCTCGTTCTTGTCGTATTTATGGAATATGCTTGCAACGCGGATGAAAGTAAAATTATTGAGCCAATCACGGACGGTGTCTTCGTCTCTTCTGAGTATTTTGGCTATTTCAACGGCTGAATAGCCGTCATTGGAAAGCAAACTGGCATGAGCCCGTTCTTTTATGAGCTGACAAGGGCTTTTCTTGTAGTGAGATTCGAGAATAGGAATCTCATCCTTGGCTAGAGTTGTTTTGATCACAAACCCATTATACCAGATTCTGAAATAAAATGCCGGAGATTTGTTTTGCGGGGGCT
>SULG01000221.1 GCA_005524015.1 Candidatus Jettenia ecosi | reverse complement strand
CCCCCGGCGCTTCATGCTCGTATCAATACGGAGAATGCCGTGCAGTATATCAAGAAAGTCTTTGAGTCGGTGCTCAGGAGTAGTCTTAATTCCCAGAGGCAGAAGATTTCACCAGAACTCTTAGCGGGATTTCATCGGGTGTTTCTCCAGGATAGTACCCAGTGTAGTCTCCATGAGAAACTCGCAGAGAAGTTGAGAGGTTCTGGAGGTAGTGCCAGTAAGTCAGCCCTGAAGATTCAATTGCTGTATGAGCTGAAAAGCAAGACAGTATCCAGGAATTATTCTTTACGGAAGGCAGAGTTCCTGATCAGGCTCAGGCAGAGACCATTCTGAAGTATCTTCAGCCAGGGGATTTGGTGCTAAGAGACTTAGGGTATTTTATCGTGAAGGTTTTTAGAGAGATAGAGCACAAGGGTGCTTTTTTTCTGAGTCGATTTCTGAAAGACATACCGGTCTGTCTTTCAGACTCAACAGATGCTGATGCTGTGGAGCTGATGAGCTATCTGAGACAAAAGTATGCCCATCAAGCCATCGTGGACATGGATGTGTATTTGGGTAAAGAGAGGGTGCCCTGTCGACTCATCGGGTATAGACTCTCAGAGGAGATTGTCAGTCAGCGACGAAGAAAAGCCTGTGAGCAATTCCGCAAGAAGGGAAAAACACCCTCGAAGGAGTATTTATCCTGGCTTGAATTCAGCTGGTATATTACGAATGTAGACAGGCAGACATGGAGTGCAGAAGTCGTAGGGATGGTCTATCGGTTGAGATGGCAAATTGAGTTACTATTCAAGTCATGGAAATCACTCTTAGAGATTCACGTGCTCAAGGGGACTCGGGCAGAACGTATTGAATGTTTCTTGTATGGACGGTTCATCAGCATTACGATTCTGACGATGCTGTATGGGGTATGCCACCTGGTATGCAGAGAGTAAGGTAAAGCAGGAAGTAAGTATGCATAAGTTGATCAATTGGCTCATCAGGAAGAATCGCTTAGGCAGAGCTCTTTCAGAGAATCGCTTAGAGAATCTTTTCGAGAGCTTAAGAGAGGATATCCCCAAATGGCTTTGTAAACAAACAAGGAAACGGAAAACGACTCGTCAATTGC
>SULG01000220.1 GCA_005524015.1 Candidatus Jettenia ecosi | reverse complement strand
AGAATTACCAAAAGAATATGGTTCATATAAGCTTCAAAATCTCTGCAATGATATGAGCCAAAATGGAGATACTGCTTAAGTTCCTTGAAAAGGGTCTCTATTCTCCATCGTAAGAGATAAGCATAACAGACTGCTTTGAGAGAAAGTCTTTTACCAACACCTATAAGAGCAAGAATTTGACGATCACGCTGAGAGAGTACTACGGTGGCAAGGCCAACCTTTGACACCTCAGCGCTGATTGACATGACTTTGAGAGTATGGTTTCGTCCATTACAAGAAATGGATATCTTTTTAAGGGCTGGTAAGTATTCTTTCTTAAAATCAGCAGTATGCCGGGTGGATCCCTTGAGGGTAATCTTTCGATTGGAGTCTAAAGAACTGACAAATGACCACTGGGGATGAGAGGTAATTTCTGATACGATAAAGTGCGCTACAAAGGCAGAGTCGGCAACCACGATGACATGGGTTTCTAACGGAAGAGAGACCTCCTGTAAGATCTCTACGGCTAATTGGTTTTGGGTCTTAAACTCTTGGTTGGTTTTTCTACAAAATGCTTTGGTAAGATAGGGTTTTACGGCTATAATCCATGATGAATTATCTTCACAAACAAGCAGGGCAAAGACAAAACAATGACCAATGATGAATCCGCCAGAGGTCTTGAACTTCTGAAGATTACAGAGTTTTTTGCCTCTTTTGGCCTTCAGGGTAGAATCGATAATCAGATATGCCTTTTTCCCAATTCTTCCGGAGAGTTCTTTGGCAAGCATTCTTTGAGAGAGATTATCAAGGGAGAGATTTTTCTTCATGTGTCTGGATACCTGTGCTTTATGTCGTTGTAAATACGAGGCAACTAAGCTGATACTGAAATGACCCCAAGCCGTCATCAGGGTCCAAAGATAAACAGCAATAAGCTTTTCCTCAATAGATTTGGCAGTATGACGAAACAGCATATGTGAGAGCAAAGGGATTGAGAATGGTTTCTTCATGATGGCGTCTCCTTATGAAAAATACCGGAATTATTCTTTCATAAGAATGCCATACTTTGGGACTGTTCTCAACCCTTATTTTTCAGGCTTTCTCAGCCATACGTCTCTTGATTCCCTTGTATTTGGCTGTCCTTGAACAAATTTATACTATTTCTGCGCAACTTATGTG
>SULG01000219.1 GCA_005524015.1 Candidatus Jettenia ecosi | reverse complement strand
GACAATTTTATTGAGGCAATCCAGTACAATGCTATAATAAAGTACCCATGAGAACCCCAAAACAAAATCACAACAATCAGTTAAATTTTTGCTTCGAGCCAACGATATTACCGAAGAAATATGCTGATTCATTCATTACCTTACCAGGAGAAAATCCAAGGAGGATCAATCATATGGATAAATTCAAACCATTTCATGAATTTCAGAAACCTCTGATGAGATTTACTCCCGAAGCATTCTTAGATTATATCGAAACGGTACTACCCAAAGACCATCTGTGCAGATTAGTCAAAGAGGTTGTATTCTCGTTAGATACCGAAGTGATAGAGGCGAACTATTCTTTGTTAGGCCAACGTACCTATCATCCGAAGTTACTCCTAAGTGTGCTCTTTTATGGGTATGCAACAGGTTTAAGGAGTAGTCGGAAGCTGGAAGAGAGATGTCTGAGCGATCACGTGTATATGTATCTGATGCAATGCTACACGCCGGACCATCGGACGATAAGCGATTTTCGCAAGAATAATCTCAAAGCGATAGAGAAGTATTTTGTGGATATCGTAAGAATATTCAGTGAGTTGGGGTATACCAGCGTAGGAAAGATATACCTGGATGGGACAAAGCTCAAAGGGAATGCATCAGCAAAGCGGACGAAAGACCGTGCGGGGTTTGAGAAATGGCTCTCAGGGATAGAAGAGGAGATAGCGACATTACTGAAGGAAGCAGAAACGATGGACAAACAAGAAGACGATACCTGCAAAGTGGATCCTGAACAAGAGGCATTACAGGAGAAGTTATCAGACCGTACGTACCTGAAAAAGAAGATAGAAGAGGCACTGGAGGTAATGAAGGCGGAAGGAAAAGAGAAGATCAATCTTACCGATAGGGATGCCAATCATATGAAAGGTGGAGGAAGCAAAGACATACGCCCTGGCTATAACTGTCAGGCGGCGGTGACGGAGAGTGGGATTATTGTAGCAGCGGAAGCGGTAACAGAAGCGAATGACCGGAACCAATTGAAACCGATGATAGAAAAGACCGAGTCAAATACACAGGAGAAAGTTAAAGAAGTTGCGGCAGATTGCGGGTACGGGAGCTATGCAAATTATGAGTATCTTGAAGAGAGAGGGATCGATGGATATATTCCGGATGATCGTTTTCAGCAGTACAAGTCAGGAG
>SULG01000218.1 GCA_005524015.1 Candidatus Jettenia ecosi | reverse complement strand
ATTTATTCAATAATTTTTGTAACGACACCAGCGCCGACTGTTTTTCCACCTTCTCTGATAGCGAATCTCAATCCTTCATCCATCGCTACGGCTGTTAAAAGCTCGACATTTACCTTTACATTATCACCCGGCATTACCATCTCAGCCCCTCCCGTCAAACTTACCACACCCGTCACATCTGTCGTCCTAAAATAAAACTGTGGCCTATACCCATTAAAAAATGGTGTATGCCTTCCACCTTCCTCTTTCGTCAATATATATGCCTCGGCCTCATACTTCTTATGCGGCGTTATACTCCCTGGCTTTGCCAACACCTGACCTCTCTCTATATCATCCTTCTCCACACCCCTTAGCAACACACCAAGATTATCGCCTGCCTGCCCTTCGTCCAATGTCTTATTAAACATCTCAACTCCCGTCACCACCGACTTCTTAACATCAGGCTTAATCCCTACTATCTCTATCTCATCTCCTACCTTTACCCTCCCCCTCTCTACCCTCCCGGTCGCTACCGTACCTCGCCCCTTTATACTAAACACATCTTCCACTGACATTAAAAATGGCTTATCTATCTCGCGTACCGGATCCGGTATGTACGTATCCACAGCATCCATCAACTTCAAAATAGGCCCGCAGCTCGCACATGTAGCAGAACCGCATCCACACTCCTGCGCCTTTAACGCAGAACCCCTAATTACCGGAATTTCATCTCCAGGAAAATTATACTTACTCAACAACTCCCTGATTTCCATCTCGACAAGATCCAATAACTCCGGATCCTCTAACATATCGACCTTATTCATAAACACCGCAATCCTCGGCACTCCTACCTGCCTTGCCAAAAGAATATGCTCTCTCGTCTGAGGCATAGGACCGTCAGGTGCACTTACCACCAAAATCGCCCCATCCATCTGCGCCGCCCCTGTTATCATGTTCTTTACATAGTCTGCATGACCAGGACAATCCACGTGCGCATAATGCCTCTTCTGTGTCTCATACTCCACATGCGATATCGCTATCGTGATTCCACGCTCCCGCTCCTCCGGCGCCTTATCAATCGAATCGTACGGCCTCTCCTTCGCCAAACCCTGCTTCGCCAATACATGCGTAATTACCGAAGTCAACGTCGTCTTACCATGATCAACATGCCCTATCGTCCCTACATTCACATGCGGCTTCGTCCGCTTAAATACTTCCTTCCCCAT
>SULG01000217.1 GCA_005524015.1 Candidatus Jettenia ecosi | reverse complement strand
TTCTTTCTTCGTGTACTTTGTTTGTGCCGTGAAGTTAAGGAATACCGAAGTTCTTTAACATGCTGCAATAAAGATGATACAACAATGGGAGTGCTAACCATTGCGAAGTATCGGCAACGCCATACAGGTGGGGTTGCCAAACCGCTCTACGCTGCAAAAGCTGTAAAGCCGATGTGGTGAACGGATAGAGAAAAGGTGGGAAAAAAACAATCCATCAGGTATGACTTTAAGAGATGAATGCAAATGAATCGCTGAAGAAGTAACGAAATCGCATGAGTAGTCGGGCAAAATCGTATTGTGCGAAGGATGCAGAGAAACAAGCATAGCGGATACCTGTGTACTGGCTATGTGCCCACCGTTATACAGGCGACATGACTTAAAGTTGGGCTTTATTGTGGAACACGGGATCTCCGTTTCAGGGGTACGGCTGCAAAAGACGTGAAACGGAAGTCGGACTAAGCCATACGAGCGAAGATATTCTGTGAAAACGGAAAGGAGCGAAGGGCTTAGGTTATTCAGTGCAATATTCACTACAACAACCTATGAGGGGAAACCCTTCCGGGGAAGATTAACAAATGAATGCACACGTATGCAAAACAGTACCGATTGAGTACAGCCAGGTGGTAAACGCATACCGCAAGGTAAAGCAAGGCGGAAAGGCAGCAGGGATAGACAATGAGAGCTGGATTGAGTTCGACAAGCAAGTCGAAGGCAATCTCTGCGTAATTTGGAATAGGATGACCTCTGGAAGTTATCATCCCCAAGCGGTAAGAGAGGGAGAAATACCGAAGAAAGACGGTAAAATGCGTAAATTAGGGATACCGACACTACGAGACCGGATAGCACAGCAAGTAGTGAAGGACTCTATGGAAAAGAGAATAGATCGACTTTTCCACGAGAATTCTTATGGGTACAGACCATTAAAGAGCGCACATCAAGCCATAGAACAAGTGAGGCAGAACTGCTATAGGTATGACTGGGTGATAGATATGGACATAAGCAAGTTCTTTGATGAGATAGATCATGAGCTGATGATAAAAGCAGTGGAGCATGTCATGAGAGAGAAATGGGTGAAGAAGTATGGAGAGAGATGGCTACGGATGCCAGTGCAAAAGCAAGATGGCACGCTGGAGGAAAGGGCAGGAAAAGGGACACCACAAGGCGGAGTAATCAGCCCTTTACTAGCAAACCTCTATCTACACTTTACGCTTG
>SULG01000216.1 GCA_005524015.1 Candidatus Jettenia ecosi | reverse complement strand
AGCGTATTTTCTTTTATAGAAGAAAATAAAGTTCTTGAGTAGAAAAGGTTTATGAGAAATTTCAATTTCAGCTTTATGGCTACAGCCTTATTGCAAGGTAATTCAGTATCTTTTGTTGGTCTTCTTCTGGATCACTGACAATTTTGCACTCTACGCCTGCCACACTGAGGGTTTGTAAACGAATACTTTTGAGTCTTTCAATAACACTCTCAAATGTCCACTGACGATACTTGTTCTTCCCATCAGACGCAAAGAGTGGTTTGAGTCTTTGTTTCATGTGCCATTGGATATAGTATGCAAGCATACAGACAAACACATGACACCGAATACGATCATCCGTTTTATGATACAGGGGACGTATCTCTAGCTGTACCGTCTTTAAATTCCGAAAAGCCTGTTCTACAAACGTCAACTTCTTATAGGATGCTACAATTTCCTGCTTACCCATTCTCGTTTTACCAAGCGCCTTGCCAACACGTGCTGCTATCTTCTGGCTTGTTGTTGTGCGTCTGCTCTGAGCTATTCTGTCCAATTCCTTACGGGTCACCTCCAGGAGTTCCTTCCTCGTCTTGCTCTCTCTTTCTGCACCGAGTGGATTACGACACAAACAATACCTCTGGCCTGGATTCTCTGGGTCGAGTACCTCGATAATCTCCTTCTCATCAAATAACTCTTGCTGGAGAACACCTCGTTTGCTTAACTCTCTTATCTGACGATGGGTTAATGCTGAGATCATCATCAGTCCTCTCTTGTCTTTTATCTTCTGGTAATTCGCCCGAGTTATCATACCCCGGTTACCGACAAAGATCACCTCCTCGATTCCATACCTCTTCTGCACCTCGGCAATCTTCTCTTGCAGTGTCTTTGCATCCTGAGTATTGCCTGCAAATACCTCTACTGCCACGGGACATCCCTCTGAACTACAAAGTAACCCAATTACTACCTGCTCATGTCCACGCTTGCCGTCCCGATTATACCCATAGGTGACTATCTCACTGTCCTGGTATTTCCCCTCACAATAACTACTGGTAATGTCATACAGTACCAAAGACCCATTCCTCAAATGTTTCTCCACCAGGATTTTTTGAATGGATGATTGCCTCTCTAAAAGACGGTCCATGGCCTTGTAACAATGCTCCTCTACATCTACCTCGCCTTCTACCCCACACAATTCCCACAATGCCGTATCCTTCCAACGATTCGATAACGATAGTTTACTGCCTGCATATACCAATCGACCTGCTATCATTGCCATACAAT
>SULG01000215.1 GCA_005524015.1 Candidatus Jettenia ecosi | reverse complement strand
AAGTTCTATTTGCCATCTGAGACGGTAAAGAGAGAAAGCAACAGTACCGGGTAGTACTTCAGATGGGGCATTGCTCACCAATAAGGTCCAATCACACAATGCCAGACGTTGTTTGCTTGGCGTACGACCTTTCTTTTTGGCTTCCTTGAGCAATTTTCTGCGTCTTGCATTTGCAATCTGCTTCGGAGCGCGAAAGCCCATCAAACGACAGGGCACAGAGTTTTTGTCATTGCCCATGATGACCGTGATTTCCACTCTAGTGCCGCTGAATCTGCTCAGGGTTGTACTCAGGTCGATTTTCTCTAAGGTCTCAGCATTGAGCAAGGTTGTTCCTGTCAGAAGTTTTGAGAGGAAATAAGCACCTTTTGCCGCAAGTTTCTCAAATACCCTCAGTTTGAAATACCCCAGGTCAGTTATCATCAGCTCTCCTGTGTCAACGAAATCAACCAGACAGCTACTATATGCCTGATCAGGTTTGATGCCTTCGGTGATTGCAAAAAAGCCAAGCCTGCCACTCTTGTACTCGTAGCCAAGTTGCAATTTGCAATTGGCCTGCGATGCCTCACCGCCAGAACCAGGCAACACATGCTTGAGTTTGGGATCAATATCCCAACTCGAACTATCAAAAATGTGTACACGCTTGAAAGCATCAAGGGTAGGGGGCGTAATTCTCTCTGGAGAAACTGAATACTCAACAACCATCTTCAGACACCCCAGAAGAAACTCCACTGCCTGGGCTGTGAACCTCAGATGCAAAGCAACTCTGCTTACCCTGGCACGGATTGTTTCGACCATGCCTGACAAGGATGGATGAACCATGGACATCTGCCCAACCGTCATCAGCAAAATAAATTCGAATGCGCTCAATTTCCCTTTTCTTTTTATGAACCCTGTCTGCTTTGCCATTTGGAACAGAAGTTTTTTTTAATATACTCAAGAGTATCTTTTCGGTAATCATAATGAAACCTCCTCACTATCGTATTTGCAAAAATCACCACAGTATGCCTCAACCAGAGCGTTACACAATTCTCTGAACTCCTGGTATGGTACGAGAAAAAAGTGGATTGTCAATACCAGCTTTCAATTCTTGTGCTATCATTGCCCTTAACCTTTTGTTGAAATCATAGGTTTTCCAGCATGGTTTGCCAATACATGAGTAATTCACAAAATGTCTTTATGACTCCTGGATAAATTCGTGACAGCGAAATTGAGAATTTCCATCATTCTGTTTTACTCTTGTAATACTCACAACTTGTTGTATCACTACTCTTTATCATATTTCTCTTATTTCTTAACTTAACACCTATG
>SULG01000214.1 GCA_005524015.1 Candidatus Jettenia ecosi | reverse complement strand
TTCCTTGCCAAAGGGCTCTCCCTCCGTTTTCTTATTTTCTTCTTGTGCCTGCCTTTTGCTCGGTAGTATTACCTTCACACTTTCAGGTATTTTCTCTATATCTTTCAGACTAAAATACCCTGCATCGCTTATTACCTCGGCTGGTGGTTTTTCCAAAGTCTCTGTACTCTGCTCCACCTGCGATGAAAGTTGATTGAGATCATTATTCTGACTAACGGCTTGACTATTCACGATCAACCCATGTTTCTTGTCTGTACTTACCTGACAATTCATGATTGCATGAATTCCCTGCCTTGTCTTGCCGTTAACACTGTCACTATCTGTTGCATTGATCTTGTCTTTGCCGGTATCGGTGAGTTTCTTCGCTATCTCCTTTACCTTCGCCTGTAATTTCTCCTGACTCTGGAGCTCTTCTCTTAACTCTACTAATGAACCTTTGCTATCTTCTTCCCTATCTATTTGTTCCGCTTCTTCCACTATCCGCTCTATGTTCTTTTCCGCTATCTCTAAATATTTCTTACACCTCTTCTCATCCCAGGTAGCATTGATAGAAGCATTGGCCCTGAATTTACTCCCATCTATAAAGAGCGTGTTTCCTTCTATCAAACCAATCTCTATGCAGAATTTCACATTCTGTCTCAAAACCTCCTTTATTGCCCTTTTATTATCTTTCCGAAATCCGGCTATAGTCCGGTAATCAGGCTTTATGCCAGAGACTAACCAAATAAAGGATAGATTATGATAACATGCCCTTTCCAATTCCCGGGAACTCCTTTCTCCATAAGAATATCCATATACGATTAACTTTAAGAGATCCTTTGGATAATACTCATGTGCACCAGCTTTATACGGATTGATTACAAAGCCCATTTCCTCAATGTCTAAGTTCTCTATAAATGCATCATATGCCCTGACTGGGTCTTCTCTTGCGACATAATCTTCTATTACCGATGGAAAAAGTGCATGTTGATTCCTGTTTCCTCTGATGTATGCCATCTTGTCTCCTTGTTTACTGCAATGAGGTATGCTTATCGTATTGCTAAAAAAACAAACCGCAGGATTTAATTTATCTCTTTATTTCATAAGAACTTATGTTAACATAAACAAGATGGATAATCAAGGTTTTTTAAGTTTAATTACTTGATTTATAGATACTTACAAGCTTTTGCCTATGCCAGATGATGACCTCTCTGCCATCAGACTTGCTGTTGTTTACCCTGAAATTAGTTTCTTGTACCCACACTATGGCCATTTTAGACCATGAATGTTCCATTTGACCCAGTCTGTCTGTTTGGGAACGAGCCAACGAGCCACTGAGCTTAGCTTGATGCGTATGG
>SULG01000213.1 GCA_005524015.1 Candidatus Jettenia ecosi | reverse complement strand
CTGATTTGAGAAAGGAGGGTTCTTACCATGAGAAGTTACTCTGCAATTGTAGCATACATTTTTAGTGTTGTTTTCGTGTTATGCCTGCCATTTGCGCCGGTATTTGTGATCAATGCACACGATGCTCACACCTTAGATGCCGCTTCACCAGGAAAAGCATCACTACCAGAGAATTATGGGAAATTGCCTTTAACCTTTGAAGCAAACCGGGGACAGACAGATAGTCGGGTAAAGTTCTTATTGCGGGGTGATGGCTGCACCCTTTTTTTAACTCCGACGGAAGCTATATTGGCTTTGAACAAGAAGGGAACTGTGAAATCATCTGTAAATCCGAAACTCGAAATTCAAGATTCACAATCCACAGTGCTTCGCATGAGACTTGTTGATGCTAATCCACAACCTGAAGTAATTGGACTGGAGGAGCAACCTGGCAAGGTTAATTATTGTATTGGCAACGATTCCGGAAAGTGGCGTACGAATATTCCTACCTATGCCAAAATCAGATATCAGGATGTGTATCCCGGTGTAGACCTGGTTTACTATGGGGATCATCGGCAATTGGAATATGATTTTATTGTCACTCCCGGTTTTAACCCAAAGGCTATCACCCTGGGCCTTGAAGGCGCTGATAAAGTTAAAGTGGATGTTCAGGGTAATCTGGTAGTATACACGAACGGTGGTGAGGTAATGTGGCATAAACCCGTTGTTTATCAGGAGGAAAATGGCCAGCGCAGACCTGTAGATGCGAAGTATATGCTCAAGAGCAATCGGAATATCGGTTTTCGTGTAGCTGCTTATAACACGAAATTACCGCTCACGATCGATCCTGTGTTAAGTTACTCTACTTATCTCGGAGGGAGCAGTAATGATGCTGGTCTTAGCATTGCGGTAGACGTTTCAGGAAATGCCTATGTGACCGGTTCTACCTATTCGGCAAATTTTCCCACTACAAATCCGGTACAATCAACCGGAGGTGACTCCTTTGATGCCTTTGTGACAAAACTGGATCCTACTGGATCAGTTCTTATCTATTCAACTTATTTTGGGGGAAGCAGTCACGATCATGGCTTCGGCATTGCTGTTGATACCTCAGGGAATGTTTCTATAACGGGCCGTACTCATTCGGTCAACTTTCCCACTGCAAATCCTCTGCAACTTACTTATGGCGGCGGCAGTTCCGATGCCTTTGTAACAAAGTTGAATTCCACCGGCTCTGCCTTTATTTACTCAACGTACCTTGGTGGTAGTAGCCCCGACACGGGTTCTGGCATTGCCGCAGATACTTCAGGGAATGCCTATGTAACGGGTTCTACTGAGTCATACAACTTTCCCACTGCAAATCC
>SULG01000212.1 GCA_005524015.1 Candidatus Jettenia ecosi | reverse complement strand
GGATGGCAGGGGGATAGGGAAACATTACCTTCTGAAGCCCATCGACAAAGTCGGCGTAAGGCCGGTGAGCGAATATCCGGGTCGTAACTTACGTGAACGTAGATGTAGCCTCGTGAAAATTAAGAACCACTGGCCGAGCCTGTCAATTTTAGGCGAAGGCGGAATTCACTAACCTAAACTGGCTAATAGGGAAAAGAACGGTGGCGGGGTATCAGCGGCGACACGGATAGAGAGGAGAGGTATCAACTGGGGAAGCCCTCCTTGTCCCTGAGAGAAATATCAGGAGCGAAGGTAAGCCCTATAAGTCTCACGGCGAAATGGGCTGACAGACAAGAGGGTGGCGGATGAGTCCGTAGTAGTGAGGATGGCAAGGACAACACAACCTTGCCGGAGCGAAGGGGCTCTGCTGCGACTTAAATCTTTCTACGGAGGTAAAACAGGGAAGAATGACAAAGGCTTCCATAAGACTGCAGGAACTGAGGGGAAAGATATACAGGAAGGCAAAGACCGAGAAGCAAGGGAGGTTTTGGGGGCTGTACTGTCATGTCTGCAAGAAAGAAGTCCTGAGAGAAGCCTATCGATTGGCAAAGGCCAATGATGGAGCGCCCGGAATCGATGGAAAGAGCTTTGAGGACATCGAAGCAGAGGGAGTTGAGGGATTTCTGGAAGGGATAGGACAGGAGCTTCTTAACCGGACTTACCGACCGTTGCCCAACAGAAGGGTCGAAATACCGAAAGGGAATGGAAAGACCCGAATGCTTGGGATACCAACGGTTAAAGACCGGGTAGTGCAGGGAGCGTTAAAGCTTTTATTGGAACCGATATTTGAGGCGGACTTCAAGGACTGCTCATACGGCTATCGTCCCAAACGACATGCACATCAGGCAACCGACAGGGTGACGAAAGGGTACTGCATGGCCTTACCAGGGTGGTGGATGTAGACCTGAGCGGATATTTCGACACCATAAGGCATCATATCCTGTTGGAGAAGATAGCCCGGCGGGTGCAGGACGATGAAATCATGCATCTGGTAAAACTCATCCTTAAAGCAAACGGGAAAAAGGGAGTACCGCAGGGCGGGATCATATCGCCACTGCTGTCGAACCTTTACCTCAACGAAGTGGATGAGATGATGGAGCGGGCACGGGAAGTAACCCGACGCAATGGTTACTACAACCTTGATTTTATTCGGAGCGCAGATGACATGGTCATACTGATACACGGACATCCGAAAGAGGACTGGTTACTCCAGAAAGTTCAGAAGCGGCTCAAAGAGGAACTGGACACATTGCAGGTACAAATGAACCTGGAGAAGACGAAGGTAGTGAATCTCAAAGAAGGAGGATGTTTCAGCTTTCTGGGGTTTGAC
>SULG01000211.1 GCA_005524015.1 Candidatus Jettenia ecosi | reverse complement strand
CCAATCGACCTGCTATCATTGCCATACAATCCCTCACCCATTGCTCTGATGTCCTCGAATAGAGCGCCTTATCCAATCCCAGTTCTTTTGCTACTTGTGCTACAGCTCGTGACGCTCCGTATTCCTTTGATGCCCTTACTCTTTGTGTGCATCAGCAGAGTCTTTGGGTATCACATCGCCTCTGAGGGCTGCTTGAATGAGCTTGAGTTGCTCAAGGCTCATCCCCTTAAGCCGTCCCTGGGTGGTATGTTTGACCTTGCCGTTATCTCGAAAAGATGAACGAATGAGTCCGTAGTAGGTAGAGCGATGTCTCTGAATTTCTAGATGAAGAGGATGATGTTTTCTTATCATGGCTACTGTTATGCCTAACTACACCAGTACAAATCAACATAAATTAGCATATTGTATGGCTACAAATGAAATACAAAAAACCCTCAATTTCAAATAATAATAATACAAATACTTAGCGCATTTTCTCTAAAGAAAATGCGTTATAAACAAATCCTAAAACTGCAATTCTTTGTGGATCCCTCAGGAAAATAGGAGCCACTGCGGCAGGATTCTTAGCCCATTTGAAGTTTGTTTCTACAGCAGATTATCCCTTGTATGTCTTAACCCTCGAATTGCGAAGATTAGGTTAACTCCGGTGGGCCTTCTGGTGAAAACGACCTGCAGCAAGCGGTAAAGACGGCTGTGATAAACAAAAAAGCTGGTGGCATGGGACTTATTACGGGTAGAAAGGCATTTCAGAAACCGATGAAAGAAGGGGTTGTACTATTGCATGCTGTGCAAGATGTCTATCTCGCGAAAGAAATAGACATAGCGTAGCAGGAGAAAAAATGGATTCTCAATATACCTTTTTCTTTACCCTGTATCTTTCCTATTTATTGAGGTGTAAGTATTGCAGTAAAACTCTTATGTCTTTATAGCAATTTACCGAGGGGACCAAGATCTATATTCAGGTCTTCCGTTTTTAAACCAAATTGAGATTTAAGTTCTTCCATTTTTTCTGCTAATTTCATAAAAGTAATACCCAGATTATTTACCTCTTCCCTGCTCAATGTACCGCTATCAATACGCCTGATAGCCTGGCGTTCCAGAAGCTCGCGAAGTAATTCAATAACCGTGAGCACTAATTTTGCAAGCCCCTTACTCACATCCTTCTGATCAATATTGATATGATTTGGTAAAATGTTTTTTTTCTCATCTGACATGATACAGCTAAATATATCCGGTGCATTCGTTTCAATAGTAGGCATAAATACCTCCAAGGGTAATATGAGACTTCCTCAAAAAAATAAGTACCTGACCACAAATTTTTGTACATGCTCTTTGTCAACAGAATAGAGAATTCAGAAGACAGAATCCAAAGAAACGGCGTGACAGAGTATCAAGATCCAAAGAAATGACGTGACAGA
>SULG01000210.1 GCA_005524015.1 Candidatus Jettenia ecosi | reverse complement strand
TGATCAACTGCTCATACTACCGACACTCAGTGATTTCCTTCAACGTGTTTCTTTTCTGATTTTACTTTGATTCATTATTGATAAAAAGGTAACTACTCACAATAAGGTGCAAACCTAATCTGGAAGCTGTCCAAAAAAGGTTATCTTTTAACGGTTATTGCGGGCAAACCGATGCCCGGAGCAAAGGAGAAGTAATCCCCCTTGATCCCCCTTTAGAAAATGGGGAAATAAGGTTATTTCTTTTGTTTAGGAAAGAGGAAAGGAGATTAACAATTCCTGTATTTTCCCGTTCAGAAGGTCTTCCAAGTCCCCTTTTTTAAATCACTCACACGCCTTCCTCTTTTTTAAGTCACTCACACATCTCCTCCTTTTCTAAAATATTTACGTATCTCCCCCTTTTCTAAAGAGGGATCAAGGGGGATTACGATGCTTCTGTCACTCCGCCTTCGCAAATGGCATGATACTCTTTTTTTGGATAGCCTTATCCAGAATACCCTTACAATCCAACAGTATTTTGAGCAACTGCAAAATAAAAAAACTCAATTTCGAAGTATAGGGTAAAGGATTATCAGCTCTGTATTTCAAAATACATGCAAAAACATACTGCAGTATGTTTTTACAAATAAACAAAGATACAGTTTAAATGCATAAGTTGTAATTACTTAAAAATACTTATGATAAATCTTGTATGTATATGCATACAAAACAATGTAATCCTTTTCGTAAAAAAAATATATACCTGGAAATCAATGCCTGGTGTAATTGTTATAACAAAGGAAATTATAAATACTTATGGGATAAATTCTTCTTTATGAGTATTTTTCTATCAATAATTTTTGGCAGGCACACTATTTGTTTGATGTACTAAACATAATATAACTTAGTATTTCTTTTCACCGTTCAGAAAAATGTTAAACAAGTAGAAAATGCATACAACAGATTCAAAATATCTCATCGAAAAGATTAAAAATAAGCAAGCTTTAATCGGTGTTATTGGCCTTGGGTATGTAGGCTTACCCTTGGCAATCGAATTTTGCAGGGTAGGCTTCTATGTAACCGGTTTTGATATCGATGAAAGAAAAATTGAATTGTTGAAACGGGGTAATAGTTATATCAAGCATATTGATAGCTCACGAATTACCGATAACGGATCACGGTTTTCTGTTACTACTGATTTTTCAAAACTATCAACTATGGACTGCATCATTGTTTGTGTTCCAACTCCTTTGAATAAAAACCGTGAGCCTGATATGACGTATGTTTTTAGTACGACAACGGCCATTTCCCAAAACCTCCGAAAGGAGCAATTGATTATACTTGAATCTACTACATATCCAGGTACTACCGACGAGGATATGAGATCAATACTTGAACAAACAGGATTAAAAGCCGGTGAGGACTTTCATCTTGCATTTTCTCCGGAAAGAGAAGATCC
>SULG01000209.1 GCA_005524015.1 Candidatus Jettenia ecosi | reverse complement strand
GGAATCTCCTCCTCTTATAGTCTGAGAGTATTTTCTTTATCTAACTTAACTCTTTCCTATAAGGGAAGATCCTTTTATTCCCTAATATATTCTCCCCTTAGCTTGATGCGTATGGGGTTTTCCCGAAGCAATCTCTTCTGAAACATGCAAAGGATTGCTTCGGACAATACCCTCGCAATGACCATTGGGCAAGCGGGGTAGCCTTTCCTCTGTTGAGGATATGTTCGGTTTCATCCTTGGGTAATTACTTAAAATACAGTGCAAAACCGGGGGTAGGGGCGAACCTTGTGTTCGCCCTGGTTATGGAAAAACGCACAGGTTCTGGATTTGCACAAAGGGTAGGCGAACACAAGGTTCGCCCCTACCTATAATCCAACAGTATTTTGAGTAACTACATCCTTGGAATACTATATGTCATTATGTCATTCCCGAATGCCTTTATCGGGAATCCATCCGGCGGAAGAAAACAGATTCCCACTTGCGTGGGAATGACAAAAAACACAGGGGAATGGCGGAAAACACGTGAGGATGATACCAGGCGTGGACAAATACAATCCCTGTTCAAGACATACAGAGAGAGTGTTTCTATACCACCTCAAAAACTGCTTACCTCAGATGATCCAATCTTCTGGTAGCAAGCATTTCAAAAGAATCACTCCCTGGCATACCTTTTTCTTTCCTTTCCGAAGGTTTTTCCTGGGGAGATTCAGGCAACCTCCTCAAAAATCAATCACGATCTCCCGGTACTCGTGAAAACCCCTTGAATATCGGATGTAAACAATAGAGACGCTAGATTTTGCGCCTCCATTTTAATTTTCCTGCCTAATCCCGTAGGAATGTCATGATTATAGGAAAAAGCAGAAAAAAACCCTTAAACCCTGAAAGGGTAAATTGAAACTCTATAATCATTTCACCCCTTCGGGCTTGAATTATCGTAATCAACTTTCTCGTTCCTTGTTCCTGTAGACACAATCTTTATTCACCAATCTTTGCTATAAAAGCATCACAAATACCATCCAAAGCAAGCTGTAACGGATTTACAATGGGAAAGCCGGTCGACCTTGTAGAACCAGTTACATAGGCATTCCCTGAAGTATCTACAGCAATGCCGGAACCCATGTCGAGGTCACTACCACCAAGGTACGTTGAGTAAATAAAGGCAGAGCCGGTGGAATTCAACTTTGTCACAAAGACATCAGAGGAACCACCATTCACTGATTGCAATGAATTTACTGTGGGAAAATAGCCCGACCTGGTAGAACCAGTTACATAGGCATTCCCTGATGTGTCCACAGCAATACTAAATCCCTGATCAGTTTTACTGCCACCAAGATAGGTTGAGTAAATAAAGGCAGAGCCGGCGCAGGTTAACCCGGTGGAATTCAACTTTGTTACAAAGGCATCGGAGCTGCCGCCACCATAAGCAGGCTGCAAA
>SULG01000208.1 GCA_005524015.1 Candidatus Jettenia ecosi | reverse complement strand
TAATCTTTCAGATGTATTTTATACATCTCAAAGAGCGGCATGACCTCAATTTCTTTGCCATCTACCGTTTTCACCTTGAATGTTCCATCGAGAGCCGGGTCAATACCCTTTGCAACAAGCTTATCACCAACATCATCACGGGTAATCGCTTTCGGGCTATTTGTCTTTGCATCCCATACCACAAAGTCTCCGATAATCTCCCTCTGGTCATCATGCAGACCGTGAATCTTATAGCTTGCCCCATGGGAAATATCCTCTAGTTTATAATCCGGGAAGACATCTTTCGCCTGCAGCCTCTTCAGGGTATCTGTTCGAACGAGTAAGGGGAAATCGGTGAACTTCTTCACATAATCTGCATCATACAGCTTCTCATCCATGAGAATCCTGGTTATCCCCAGGAACAATGCCGTATCGGTATTACACTTGATCGGTATCCAGTAATCAGCCTTTTGAGCAGACGGGCTATATTCGGGGGTAATAACAACCAGCTTTCCACCTCTCTCGAAAACCTGTGTTAACCAGTGTGCCTCAGGCATCTTATTCTCAATAAGATTCTTTCCGGTCTGGATTACCAACTTTGAAAACCGTACATCGTTCATGTCTACATCCGATGTCTGCAATCCATGGACAAACGGATGTCCAGGCGCCTGATCACCATGCCAGGTATAGTTTGACCAGTTTCTTCCGCCTAATGCCTTGTCAGGGCCAACACCTCTGTTGTGACTATCGACCAGGGCAAGGGAATTGTTAAACCGGTACATCCCATATTTCCCTATAACACCCAGTAGTCCCATGCCACCACGTCCCTTAAAGGTTCGTGTGCCAGCGCCCTTCATCGCATCAACCATCTCTTTCGGATAGCCTTGATCCAGGAGTTTCCTTGCACCTTCTTCCCCGCTATACTTCTTCGTAATGTGAATAATACCCTTTGCTGCATAAGTCCAGGCGTCATCCCACGAGGCCTTTAAGAGTTCATCCTGACCTCTGGCATCAAACATATACTTTGATTTATTTTCCGGTGTTAGTTCCGGGAATCCATCATCAGCCCATTGCTTCCATCCTTTTCGTATCAGAGGATACCGTAATCGGTAGGGGCCGTATACCCTGCGATGGAAGGTATATCCTTTCAGGCACATCCTGGGGTTCCAGTTCCTTGTAGCCTTATTTCCATACAGGTCTGCGTAGTTCTGATGATCATAATTCTGTTCAACCCTCATAAGTACTTCATTTCTCACAAACGCCCTCACTCTACAGGCATGGGTATCATTGGGGGAGCAACAATAAGTGAAGGTGCGATCGTACCGGTACTGTTCGCGATATACACTTTCCCATGCTCGGTCTGGATAAGCATCCAGGGGGTTTCCAACTTCTACTGCGGGCTTTAACAACCTGAACGCCATTGCCTTATTGGCAAGGGTAAAGGTCGCACCCGTTGCGCCTGCCACCTGTAGGAAAGTCCTCCTCGTAAGTTTCATACTTCCTACTCCTTT
>SULG01000207.1 GCA_005524015.1 Candidatus Jettenia ecosi | reverse complement strand
CTTTGAATTTACGTTTTTATCAAGGTATAAATGATAGACATGGAATATGTCAGTACCCATGGCATAAAACTCAGAGACATCTTCCTCGATAAGGGAAACTGGTGGAAATTGTTTCTCAAACACCATGACCTTATTCGAATCAGCATCATTCTCAATGTTCTAAAGCTCCTTGTCTGCAGAACCTCTTTTCTCGGATACCATCAGTTTGTCTGTCTCACCTGCTCCAGGAGTATGAGAGTCCCTCATAGCTGTAAATCAAGGTTCTGTCCTTCCTGTGGGAAGAAGGCTACTGACATCTGGATTAAAAACAGCCTCAATACTCTTCCCAAAACCACCTGGCAACATATTACCTTTACCATGCCCGAAGAACTCTGGGTCTTCTTCTGGCTGAACCGTTCTCTCTTGAACCGTATTCCTCTGATTGCTGGTACTATCATCAAAGATTGGACTCACTCAAAGGGCTTTCTTCCCGGTATCTTTCTTGCCATCCATACCTTTGGCAGAGACCTCAAAAGGAATATCCATATCCATCTCTCTACCACTGCAGGGGGGCTTTCCCCTTGCCACACCCGATGGATCGGCAAGGCTTACTTCTACCACGAATCTCTCAAAAATACCTGGCGATACACCATTATTGCCCTCTTACGAGATGAATTTAAAAAGGGGCTTCTCACACTCCCCCCTCATCTCAGGCATATTACCTCATATACTCTCTTTAACTCCTGGACTTCTCAGTTCTATCAAAAACCATGGGTTATCCATCTCAAAGGGCAGTCAAATAACATGAAGGCCAATGTTGACTATCTGGGCAAATATCTCAAGCGTCCCCCTATCGGTGAAACTCGCATCAAAGACTATGACGGTACTTCGGTTACTTACGAGTACCTTGACCATTCCACCAAAACACAAGAGATTATGACTTTGCCAGTACTTGAATTTATTGCCCGGCTTATCCGTCACATCCCCGATAAGCACTTTCGAAACATTCGTTACTACGGATTCTTATCCCATAAACTTCGCGGAAAACTCTTACCCCTTGTCTATAACCTTCTCAAGATGAACAGGGGTAGCACCGCCAAGGTTTCTCTCTCCTGGAGGGATATGATCCGGACTACTTACCGGTATGACCCTCTGGTATGTCCCCGGTGTAAGACCCGTATGGTTTTAGAATCCGTCGTCTTTGCTTCTGACTCTCTTATCACTCAACACAAGGAGATTGCTCATGGCTATTTTCCCCTTCTTCTCTAAGAAGAAGAAACCGCCTGTCCTGGTTCGATGCACGTATTGTTCTTATGAGTACCATCTCTTACCACGAGAGGTACGTCTGCTAGAGACCAAAAATGCCCGTGATCCTCTTTGCCCTATCAAAGAAGAGTGTGATATCTGCCATACTGGCTTTATAATCCCGGTAAACTATACGGATAAACAGGGAAAGGTATACCTTTTCCACGAACTAAAACCCAAAATTAATAACCTTGACCCCAATACCGCTATAAACCGTATGTTGAAAAACCATTTTCATTAAC
>SULG01000206.1 GCA_005524015.1 Candidatus Jettenia ecosi | reverse complement strand
AGAGACTGTGTCATAATTATCCAGAAAGGGTTGGATTCGTTCTTTAATCAAAGAGAAAAATACTCTAGGTGAAACATGAGCTGCATATGTGTCTCAAAAAGACATCGTTTTTTTCATACCCTGTGGATAATGAGGCATCTTCCCTCAATCTCTTAGCTCTGCAATGCCATGAATCCTCCCATAAGCTCTCTCACACCTCCAAGTAACGTAATCATTCGTACGATATTAAAACAGGTTGCTGCGAGTGATATCTCCGCCCGTGCTCCTTCTCGTCCCCGTAACAGAAAGCTCGTCATCCCCAGATTCCTCTTGATATGACCAAACGGATGTTCAACCCGTGCCTTCCGTTTCTTGGAGATCTCTTGAGACTCTGGTTGCTCATACTGCCTCTCCAGTTTCTCCTTGACCTCTTCCTGAGATAACCGAACTATCTTTCTCCCCCTCTGGGAATCTGTACATTGACCATACTGCTTGCACTTCTTACACACGACAGCATCCGGTATCCGGTATGCTATCTTTTTGTCTCCCTCGTGTTTCCCTTCATACACGAGCTTCTGCCCTTCCGGACATCTGTAACAGTCGTGCTCTTTGTCATAGACAAATTTATCCTTACCAAAGGGCTTTTCTTCTGGATTATGCAGTGCTTGCCGCTGCGATGGAACTATGACTGTTGTTCCCCTCCGGTCTATCTTCTCGAGCTCTTCGGTATCTGCATAGCCTGCATCTGCACATCCAACCTTACATTCCTTCCCGGTCACCTCTTCCGCTTGAGTAATCTGATGGGCAAATTGGTTTACATCACTCGTCTCGCTGACGGCATCAACATTCACAATAAGACTCTGCTTCTCATCCACAACGCTTTGCACATTATAACTCGCATGGGAACCTTGTACGCTTCTCATCAGGGCACTCTCCGGATCGGTCTGGTTTATCGTTTTCCGCCTTTTCCCTTTTTCCTCTTCCTCTTTGAATCGATTCAACATCTCTCGTATCCGGGTACGATACTCTTCATTCTCTACCAGCTCTTTCTCCAGCTTTATCCATGCTCCCTGCTCTTTCTCTTTCTCATCAATGTGGTCACATTCCTCAAGCAGTTCATCTATCCGTTTATCAACCTCTGCCAAGTGTTCCTCGTAGTGGTGCTTTGTGTGATTTTTCGTACGAGATGCATTTGCCCTGATCTTTGTTCCATCTACAAAGAGTACATTGCCATCGAGTAAGTCTAATTCCATACACATCCGAGTACATTGCCTGAGAATTCTTTTGAGAGCTTCTGTGTTCTTACGGCGAAACTCCGCTATGGTTTTATGATCAGGAGTAAGTCCTCCCAAAAGCCAGATAAACGATACATTATGATACAGAGCTCTCTCGAGTTTCCGGGAACTCTTCCATCCATACGAATAGCCGTAGACAAATAATTTGAGCATAACCCGGGGATCATACTCTGTGTTACCAACTTTATGAGGATTCATCTCCATACCAAGCTCTTTCAAATCCAGTGCATCAACAAACGCATCATATACCCTTACCGGGTCATC
>SULG01000205.1 GCA_005524015.1 Candidatus Jettenia ecosi | reverse complement strand
CCGAACCATTGATGAGAATGAGTGGGAAAAAAAGACTTTTTCGTACGATGATAACAGTAATAATTGCCGCAATTATATTTTTTGCAGGAGTGGGTATGGATGAGATATTTGGTTGGGGTATTTGGGATATGATGAGGCATAGATTTTTACAATTCATATACCGTTTTTAAAGAGGGGTTAGGGGCATATGCATCAAGCTAAACGCTACCTGACTTGTTCCCAAACTCTGTTTGGGAACAAGCTGCTCCCGGCTTACTACAAGCCACAAGAACCATCGCAGGCCCAAATGGCTGGAAGTCTCTAGCCAGGGATGAGGGCTACCTGAATACAAAAATCCTTAGCTTGATGCATATGGGTAAACCCTATCTCGGTATGTCTTGAGCAAGGATTGTTTGTCCATGCAGAGTATCATACCAGGTGTTTTTCTATCATTCCTGCATGTTTTTTCTCATTCCCCTGTTTCATTTATCCTTCCCGAATGCCTTTATCGGGAAGGATAAATGAAACAGGGGAATGACCGTAGATTATGCAAGTCAAAAACCGGCGTGTTTTTCTATAACCAGAGCGCACATAAGATGCGCCCCACCTCAGTTTTATCTGGATTAGATGGAGGAAGCCGACTTGGGAATGTTGTATACAACGGGTATTTCTTCTGAAAAGGACTCAGAAATTATTTCGTCTTTGATGGTGCAACCTATCAATCGTTAAAAATAATTCTTCTGCTCATCTTAAAAGAAGACATCTCGAATATCAGGTATAATGTGGTCTTGCCAAAGATGATTTTCAAAGACGAATCGAAAGATAGGAGAAAAGTTGCTTTCTATGAAAGATCGTTATTTTTTAACAACTTTTTTTGCCCTGTAGCCCTTTTGGTCTTTCACCACTTCAAACTCCACCTGCTCTCCTTCGGCGAGGGTTCTAAATCCCTGACTCTCAATATCCGTCTGATGCACAAAAACATCTTCTCCATTATCCTGGGTAATAAAACCAAATCCCTTCTTTTCGTTAAACCATTTTACTGTTCCGCTTGCCATGTTACATTCTCCTTTTATCAGGTAAAAATGAGAAAAAAAGTTACCATAGTTGCAACTAAGATAATGGTAATGTTACATGAAATATCTCTATAATTCAAATTCATAATTGTAGAGACGCAAGATTTTGCGTCTCTACAGAGGAATCAAAAATTCCCCTCTCGGGAGGAGACTGTGTCATAATTATCCAGAAAGGGTTGGATTCGTTCTTTAATCAAAGAGAAAAATACTCTAGGTGAAACATGAGCTGCATATGTGTCTCAAAAAGACATCGTTTTTTTCATACCCTGTGGATAATGAGGCATCTTCCCTCAATCTCTTAGCTCTGCAATGCCATGAATCCTCCCATAAGCTCTCTCACACCTCCAAGTAACGTAATCATTCGTACGATATTAAAACAGGTTGCTGCGAGTGATATCTCCGCCCGTGCTCCTTCTCGTCCCCGTAACAGAAAGCTCGTCATCCCCAGATTCCTCTTGATATGACCAAACGGATGTTCAACCCGTGCCTTCCGTTTCTTGGAGATCTCTTGAGACTCTGGTTGCTCATACTGCCTCTCCAGTTTCTCCTTGACCTCTTCCTTTTTATATT
>SULG01000204.1 GCA_005524015.1 Candidatus Jettenia ecosi | reverse complement strand
CCCGAACGAGTCGGAAAAGTTTTCTATTTTAGGAAGCTGCAAACGTTGTATACAATAATAAGCGAATAGCCATTTTAACCTACTCGTTCGTGTTAATCAGAAAAAAATACGGTAGTTCTTCCCCATAAGGATCTTCTATGAAACTTATCACAGAAACCCACGCTGAACATATTCGAGGTACTCTTTCATGTTACGATCGTGTCGTCATTCAAGGCACGTTACCCCCTTTTTGTTACGCAACGGGAATGACCTCCTTTCTCTATGAGAAAAAGATTCGTATCTTTGACTATCCGCAATTTGCTCAAGACTTGCGAGACGAATTGATTGAGAACGCCAAAAGGATTGCCCATGAGAATAATCTCAAGATCGAATACGTCCCCAAAAAGAACTTTCGCCAGGAAGACCGTATCGCAGAAATCTTGAAAGAGCGCGGTGACCACCCTGGCCTTGTTCACATCTTTTCGGTACAGGAATCCTGTACCTCATACAAACCGTGGCACGACAAGAATACCCACAAGACGTTTCTCAAATACGACCCCAGCGGGCGGTGTCTTCACTATTATTTCTACTTTATTCATGAAATTTTGGGACTGTGTTATGTCCGTGTACCAACATGGATTCCTTTTCGTCTTCAAATCTATTTTAACGGTCATAATTGGTTAGCATCTCAGTTACAAAGACAGAAGATACCATACACCATGCGCGATAATGCGTTTCTCGATATTGGCGATTTTCAAAAAGCACAAGAAATTGCCAACGGTTTTTCACCAGAACAACTCCACCGGATGCTCGATGACTTTGCACGGCGGTATTGTCCGTTTCTCAGAAAGTTTGACCTGTCCTACCACTGGAGTATTCTGCAAGTAGAGTATGCAACGGATATCGTCTTTCATCAGCAAAGCTATTTACAGACCATGTACGACACCCTTGCAAGAACCGCCATTCATACCGTAAAGCCTGAGAACATAGCAACATTTCTGGGGAAAAAACTTCATGGAAATTATCAGGACGACATGGGCAACAGATTCAATACCCGTATTGAAGGTACTCGGATCAAACATATCATGGGTCCTGCTTCCGTAAAATTGTACGACAAATTCCATATCGTGCTGAGGATAGAAACCACAACCTATGACGTCTCCTTTTTTGAACACTACCGCAAGGTAGAACACCGTGACGGAACAAGTGAAACGAAGGTCGCTCATGTAAAAAAAGGCATTTATAGCCTTGTTCCGCTCAAAGACATACTTTCGCGTGCGAATCACCGGTATCTGGAATTCATCTCTACCCTTGACGACAATCGAGTGGGAAGCGTGAATCTGAATAAGATTTCAAAGAACGTAACTGAAAAGAATCACACGTACAAGGGATTTAATTTCTTCCACGATGATGATCAGCAGATATTTCTGACCATTGCGCGCGGAGAGTTCAACATCCGGGGTTTTCAAAACAAAAACCTCAGAATGAAACTGAAAGAGAAAACCACGAGCCAAATGTGTCGTATCATAAAGCGGCTGAGAGTCCACGGATTAATCAGAAAGATTACCCATTCATACAAGTACCATCTGACAACTCTTGGTCGTAACGTAATCGCACTTGGGCTGAAACTCAAAGAACTCGTGATTATTCCTCAACTCGCTATTCAAAATTAATTAATTATTTTTGCTCAAATTGTCAAAATATTTTTTATTAGATA
>SULG01000203.1 GCA_005524015.1 Candidatus Jettenia ecosi | reverse complement strand
CCCACATTCCGCAGATAAAGAGTTGCATATTTTGAAATAAGCGGTATTCTTTTGTGAAAAAATATTTTTTTCACAGGAGGAAGACGGTGGAAGCGCTAGCATATGAGAGCCAACAATTAGGACATTTGGGTATTATAGCAGGTATGTGCCGGGAAATTGATTTGATTGGGCAAATAGACACGTGTATAGATCAGAATGAACGAAAGGTAAGCGTAGGACAAGCAGTACAAGCCATGATAATAAATGCATTGGGGTTTGTCGACAGCCCCCTGTACCTGACACCGGAGTTTTTTCACAATAAACCTGTAGAGATCTTGATTGGCCGGGGCTTGCAGGCTGAAGATTTGAACGATGATAGTTTGGGACGAGCCTTGGATCTTCTCTACAAGAAAGGAGTTACCGAAGTATTTGCACAAGTTGCTTCTCATGCTTTGAGTATTTCTGGAATCAAACACACCACGTATCATTTGGATAGTACGAGTATTTCCTTTGAGGGAGAGTATAATCATCAGGAGGACATGCAGGCAATTGAGATTACTCATGGATATTCACGAGACAAACGACCAGACTTGAAACAGGCCATTGTCTCTCTGATCTGTACCTACAAGAGCTCGATTCCCGTATGGCTGGCAGTTCATAGTGGCAATGAAGTGGATAAGACCCTTTTTCCCCAGCTTATCGATGCATATGTCAAACAACTCAAAGGAAGTCCTCAGCCTTACTTCGTAGCCGATAGTGCTCTGTACAGTGCAGAGAATCTTGGTATGCTCTCTGAGAAGGTAAAGTGGATAAGCCGGGTACCGGAAACAATCAAGGAGGCTAAGCACCTGAAAGAACAGACCGATGTCAGTACGATGTCTGCTGAGAAAGAAGGGTACCGTTTGAAAGAAGTTTTCTCTGAGTATGGGGGGATTCGGCAAAGATGGCTGCTGGTGTTCTCTCTGGCAGCCTATAAACGGGAAGAAGTGAGCTTGCAGAAGCGTATTGGGAAAGAACTTGAAAAGGTGCAAAAAGAGGTTTGGCATCTGACGAACCAGGTGTTCCCTGATAAGCAAGCGGCAGAAGAGGCAGATGGGAAATTGCAAAGGAAGTGGTCATACCATAGCCTCACTGTTCAGTATGAGCCTGTCTACCGTTACGCCACAAGGGGACATCCCAAGACAGGTCAACAGCCACAAGAGACTCTTTGGAAAGTGGTAGCAGAGGTAAGAGAAGACCACGAGAAAAGACAACGGGCTAAGAAGTCTTTGGGGAAATTTATCCTGGCAACAAATCAATTGAACTCTGAGGAAATGTCCCCAGAGAGCATGCTGGATGTCTATAAAGGACAAACCGTGTCTGTTGAACGAGGGTTTCGGTTTTTGAAAGACCCGTTGTTTTTTGCCTCTGGCTTGTTTTTGCATAAACCACAGCGGATTATGTCTCTGCTGATGGTGATGGGTCTGTCTCTGCTGGTCTATTCCCTGGCAGAAAGGAAGCTGAGACTCCAATTGGCCCAGCACCATGAGTTCATTCCTAACCAGGTAGGGAAACCAACACAGAATCCCACTCTGAGAAGAGTATTTCAGGTATTTCGAGGTATTCATCTACTCATAGTGAAAAATACTACGGCTCGTGAATATAAAGTACTCAATCTCAAACCGATTCATCAAACAATTATTCGTTTACTCGGACCCCATGTGGAAAATTGCTATTTCTTTCATTTATAACTGCGGAAGATGGG
>SULG01000202.1 GCA_005524015.1 Candidatus Jettenia ecosi | reverse complement strand
TTGAATAATTACGATATTTTATTATTCAACCGTTACGCTTTTTGCGAGATTTCTCGGTTTATCAACATCGCATCCTCTCATAACAGCCATATGATAGGCAAATAATTGGAGCGGGATTACCGAGAGGATTGGTGTAAGGGTATTAAAGGTTTTTGGTATGTAAAGTACATGATCTGCCTTTTCCTCAAGTTGAGTATCCCCCTCCGTTGCAATTGCAAGTACCCTTCCACCTCTGGATTTTACCTCTTCAATATTATTTAAAATCTTACCGTAGACGCTATCCTTTGTAGCAATAAAGATTACCGGCATATCTTTATTAATCAGTGCAATAGGTCCGTGCTTCATTTCCGCCGCGGGATACCCTTCTGCATGAATATAGGATATCTCTTTTAGCTTTAATGCACCTTCAAGTGCTACCGGGTAGTTATGTCCTCTTCCTAAGTAAAGGGCATGCTCAGTATCTTTATATATCCCTGCAAGCTCAATGATGTCCTCTTCTCTGTTAAGAATAGTTTTGATTTTCTCAGGTAGAGATAAAATTTCCTTAACCATAGAAGTATGTATTGGGAAAGGAAGTTGTTTTAAATTCATCAGATAGTGAGTAAATAAATATAATACCGTAATTTGAGCTGTAAAGGCCTTCGTGGATGCGACACCAATTTCCGGGCCAATATGTAAATAGATCCCGCAGTCAGCCTCCCTTGCTATGGTACTGCCGACAACATTACAAATAGAAAGTATCCTGGCGCCCTTCTGTTTGGCCTCCCGTATCGCTGCTAAGGTATCCGCTGTCTCACCTGACTGGCTTATGGCAATTATTACGGTATCTTTTTCAATGAGAGGGTTTCGATATCGAAATTCAGAGGCATATTCGACTTCGACAGGGATACGCACCAATTCCTCTAACATATATTCGCCTACAAGCCCTGCATGCCATGACGTACCGCAGGCAACAATGATAATGCGTTTAGCCTTCCGGAGTTCCTCGTCGCAATTGAGTAAGCCTCCCAATTTTATTGAACCTGTAGTATCATCCACCCTCCCACGCATCGCATTTCGCAATGCTTGAGGCTGCTCATGGATCTCTTTGAGCATAAAATGTTCGTAACCACCCTTTTCAATCATATCGATATCCCAGAATACTTCCTCAATTTTTTTCTGGGTTCGGATATTTTGCGCCGTTTTAGTCTCGTAATAGTCCGGCATCAGAATAGCTATTTCATCATCATCCAGATAGATTACATCTCGGGTATGTTCAAGAGAGGCAGAAATATCAGATGTGATAAAATACTCATGATTTCCAATGCCTAACATTAAAGGAGACCCTTTTCGTGCTGCCACAATTTTTGGGATATTTTTAATAGAAATTACTGCAATTCCGTAAGTTCCCTCTACCTCTTTTAATGCCTCCATGACAGCTATTTCTAAATTACCATCAAAATATTTCTCGATGAGATGAGCTAGTACCTCAGTGTCCGTTTCACTTTTAAAGAGATGTCCTTCTTGTTCTAATTTTGATTTTAAATAATCATAGTTTTCAATAATTCCGTTATGTACTACCGCAATTTCATTATTACAGTCAATATGGGGATGAGCATTTTCCAGAGAAGGGGCACCATGAGTTGCCCATCGTGTATGGATAATTCCCAATTGTGTACAAAAATTATTTCCCAGAAGTTTCTTTTCCAACTCGGCAATTCTGCCCACGGCTTTTTCACATTTCAAGG
>SULG01000201.1 GCA_005524015.1 Candidatus Jettenia ecosi | reverse complement strand
GCGTGAGTTTATTACAAAAACGGATATAGATGTGAAGTCGTAAGCCGCAAGCTGAGATAGCGCAATGGGTTGCGGCTGTTTTTGTTTGGCGATTTGCGTATACACTGAATAATATAAGCATTATATTGACTACTATATTATAATACTGTATAATACGTGGCATATATATCTAATGTGTATACACTAACTACTAAACGTTTATGGCTACCATTCAATCAAAAAACTCCAGGGGTTACAAGTATTGGTATATTGTTGAATCAAGGCGGGTAAATGGCAGGCCGAGGCCGGTTGTTTTGGCTTATCTTGGCAAGGCTGATGATTTATTAAAGCGCCTGCAAGGTCTTACCGAAGGATTACGGCTCAAATCGTATTCACACGGCGCGGTAGCGGCATTACTCAACGTAGTGCATACCCTGGATGTTCCTGCAATAATCAATCATCACATACAATCACAAAGGCCGTACAGAGCCGAAAAACCAATCAGAAACAACGTGACAGCCGGAATCACTTTTGTTCTGGGTGCTCTAGGAAGGGTCTGCATGCCTACCAGCAAAAGGGGTTGGTGGAATTGGGCAAAAACGACTACCGTTGAATATTTGCTCAGGCATAGTTTGAGCAAAATAGACAGCCAGCATTTTTGGGATTTGATGGACGCTCTCCCAGGAGAATCCATTGCAAAAATAGAGCGTGAATTAGTTGAAAAAACATGTAAACTCTATAAGCTTCAAAGCGACACGCTATTTTTTGATACGACCAATTTCTTCACTTACATTGATACAACGAATCTTAGAAGCACGATTGCCCGGCGGGGAAAAAACAAGCAAAAACGATACGACCTCAGACAAGTTGGATTGGCGATGGTGGTCACCCGCAACGACATGATACCGTTATTTCACCATACCTATGAGGGGAACATGGCAGATACGGCAGTTTTCAGTACTGTTATTGAAACGATAAAAGACAGGATGGACGTCTTAGGTTTAGACCGTGAAAAGCACACCGTTGTTTTTGATCGTGGGAACAATTCCAGGGATAATATGGCTCTTGTGCAGAGGCTATCAGTGCATTATGTTGGAGCACTGACACCGTACCATCACAAGGAGTTGGTAAATGAGGCGGTGGATAATTTCACGCAATACGACGTTGATGGCAGCAAGATGCAGGTTTACCGGGATAAACGGGTTATTTGGCAGCAAGAAAGAACCGTAGTGGTATTTATTTCTGAGAAATTAAAGGCAGGGCAAATAAGGGGAATGTATCAGTCTCTGGAAAAGGCAGAATATCAGTTGAAGCAATTACACCAGAGGTTGTGCAATCCAAAGGCAAAGATGCGGGATAAAGACCACCTGGAGAATACAATACGCAGTTTCGTGAAAGGACAATTTATCAAGAGTCTTATTGAGTGGTCGTTGCAAGAGATATCTGAAGGCAAATTTCAGTTGGAATTTTCAATCAATCAGAAAAAGCTCGAAGATGTCGAAGGAGAACTGGGATTAAGGATTCTTATGACAGACCGCCACGACTGGGACACCGGTGACATTATAAAAGCCTACTATGGACAGTCGAAGATTGAACATGCCTTTAGAAATCTCAAGAACCCCTATCACCTTGCTTTAAAACCTCAGTTTCATTGGACGGATCAGAAAATCAAGGTGCATTTTTTTATGTGTGTCCTCGGATATCTTTTAGCCTCAATTGTGTGGCATCAGGCAAAAGCACATGCACAATTTCAAGGAACCTTAGATACCCTATTAAACACCCTGAATACCATAA
>SULG01000200.1 GCA_005524015.1 Candidatus Jettenia ecosi | reverse complement strand
GTAGTTACAAAAATTTTGATAATTATGACACAGTCTCTAAGGGGGACTTGAGGAATTCCCCGTTAGGAAAGGGGGTTAGGGGGTTGTTTTTAACTGTCATGTGCCGTGTATTCAAAAAGTCGTTGCCGAAGGCAGCCTAATTTATGTTCGCCCTTGTCCTGTATGATTCAAAACATGTATGCTTGTTTTCCATTTGGGCGAACACAAGGTTCTCCTTTACATGCTACTCTGATTTTTACCTACATAATCCCTGTTTTTCCACCAGTATGAATAGTTTAGAGTTTGCTAACTGTACGAGACTTAAGATAAATTTTTTATTTTGTATTGACATCTAAAATTTTTTTTATATGATATTGAGACTGAGTCTCAATATATCTATTAATAGCTTTGAAGAGGAGGAGAGAAAAATGTCTGTGCTTATTGTCGGTGGTGATCATTTAGGTAGTATTCCAAAAGAACTTGATAGAATGGGAGTAAATGATGTTCGGCACATAACCGGGAGGAGTGGACAAAAGGTACACGGCGGAATTCCGGAAACCATGGACTTTATCATAGTACTGTACGACTTTGTCAATCACAATCTGTCACATAAGATAAAAAAGATCGCTGAAAGTAAAGGCATCCCCATTGTCTATGCAAAAAGATCATGGTCGTCTGTACATCAGAAAATGAAGGAAAGCCAGAGACAATTAAAAAAGATAGGGTTACAAGCTTTGGTGTAATAAGCCAATCATCGAGCCATGATTATAATTCAAACTTTTTAATTTGAATTTTTGAGCCAGGCGTACTCAGGACTAAAGAGTTCGTGCAAAGAATATGATTATTTGGGTCTTCTAAGTTTTATGTGGGTAAATTTTCAATAAGGACTTTCTCTTTAGCACAAATAATAAGGCTTTTCAGGTAAACGGTAAACTCAAAAAGTTGTCACGTTTAATTTACAAATATAGTTCTTGAGGAAATTGTGTGGTATGAAATATACACAGGTAAGATTTATCGCATTCCAGGCTTACGAATGGAGAGACTGTAACAAATGTATAGTCTCTCCATTCGTAAGCTACTCACAAAAGCGCTTAGGTTGCTTCTCAGCATTGCCTTATTCTCCTTATGAGTAAAAAGAATATAGCAGATGCAGAAATAGATTACAATACTTGTGTATTAAGAAACCAGAGATTTTACCCACACAGAACTTAAAAAACTTGTTTTTATGATTCTTAATATTTTTGCTGACAAAGAATTTTTCTGACATATTTCTGAGAAGATGAAACTCATTATTGTTCTCAATCGGATTGGCAGTGGACCGGCTAATAAGTATAACTGTTAATTCAGGGACAGCGGCAGGGAAGAAGTACCTCTATTGTTGAGCTTTTTTTGTTGGATTTTTAAGAAGGACGGGTCGGATGAGACTGTAATAAATCGACAGAGGAACTATATAAGAGGTGGAAGTGATTATCAGCAGACCGGCTAATAAGTATAGCTGATAATTTCTGGGACAGAACAATGATGTGCTTATTATTCCCTCTTTCCTGGGCCTTTTTTGTTTCCTTTTAAAGTAAATGGAGAAAATTAACTCAAGATTTAACGTTTAAAAGTTTCAACGTAGGGCAAACTTTTGGTTTTTCTTCTGCAAGGCTAAAGTCTTGCCCTGCATTAACGTATAAGAAATTCAAGGTTTGTCTCATAGCATGCCAGACAACCCCCTGAATCCCCCTTAGGGGGTTGTCTTTACATGCTATGTGTCGTGCACAAAAAGTCGCTACTAAAGGCGGCTTAATTTAAAC
>SULG01000199.1 GCA_005524015.1 Candidatus Jettenia ecosi | reverse complement strand
TCATACGCATCAACCTAACTTTTACTGAAAAGCCAGCAGTTGAAGCAAAGCAGAAGTAAAGAGATTAATTTTTCAGAATGGGGATTCACCTCCCTCATATACTAAGAACTTATTGGGATTGTTGTAACACGGAACGGAATTCTCTGCACAGTGGATACACCATTATTAATTTTACATTTTCGTAAAGTTTGGAATAATCTCCCAATTTCCCCCTCCCCTTCGTTTCTCCTAAATAAATCCAATTTGCTGCCTTATAGCATGTACCCCTGAAACGTTTTTTTTCTACAAACGTCTCTAACATTACAGGCCGGTATTTGTAACGATCTTCCCAATCATTCGGCAGTTTTTTGGCGACTAAGCCCAATACCCTTGATGCAAGATTCCTTGACTTTATCCAGGGCAAAATCAAAAACCGGCAATTATTTACTATCAGATTGAGATTTTGTTCCCGAATCTGCCTACTCCATCCGATAAAGTCTTCTCTTGCCTGCACATTCCACGCTGATGCACCAAAACCTAATGCCCCAAGTACGCCGTAACGACTGTTTATCTGATAGCGAAGTTGGGCGCCTACCAATCTTTTATATCCTAAATAATGCCAACGATGAATCATTTCGTTCCATATACGGGATTCTACAGGGGTTTTTACTATATCCAGACTTATATCTCCAATCTCTCCGGCTGATAGGTTGAGCAATGGCTGGTTATCATTTAACATATTACTATGCTTGTACGGCTTGCCATCGCCATTCCCATTTCGATTCAAAGATGGCGGCAAGGAGAACCACCCATCTCTTTCCATCCGCAGCAGCGCTACACGGCAACTCATATCCTTTAGCTTGCCGTCTGCCTTTCTCCACTCAAAGCGCTCACATATCTTCACCGAAATAGCCGTCCGGCACAAACCCTTTGTCCTGACTATTTCACTAATAATTTTCATTTCTTCCATCGTAAAGTCGCGCCCACAATAACGAACCGGCGCGGCAGACTGATGCAACGCAACGGCAGATTTGATTCGTTCAGGCTCTTTGAGAATATGATTCCTGTTGTCCCCTGTCATAGTGAAAAACCCTCTAAAAATCCAACCTGTCCACTTATTAATTCAAGGGTTGTTTTGCGCCGCCTCTTTTGTTTTAACAGTCCTTTGGGGAAACTCTTTAACAATTCTTCCATAAGCGCCGGAAGCATATTATCTGCAATCGCACGGCTCAGACGCCCTTTTCTTTGTAACCATTGAATTAGCTTTACCCCACTCACCTCCCGGCACATAGTACTATGACAATACCATGCGCTTAGCGCATATATCCGCGTTACGATACATATCATTATCAACCGGCCATATAACAAACAACGAATCCTTTCTTCACGGGTACCCCTCATTACATCCATCCGGAATAATTGTTTCCATTGCTTAAATACCAACTCTATCTGCCACCTTATCCGGTATATTGTGCCTACTACTTCCGGCGACCAGATTTCCGCCCCTACATTGGTGATATAGAAGCTATAGTCTAACCACTCTAAATATTCACGGGACAAGGTCTTTCCACTCTTTTGTACCGCTCTTTTGGCTTTGCGTCTGCGCTCATTTATTACATGCCCGGGCGCACGGTACGCTATCAGACGGCTGCATATCCTCTCTTCTCCAAGATAAACCTCCATGTCTGCGAGACCTTTATTGCCTATGTGTTTCTTTACATATGACACAAGGTCTATGGCTTCTGCACCGGGATCTGCGCTTAAATAGACTTTGGTACTCTTGAAGAAGCGGCTTAAATAATATGCCCC
>SULG01000198.1 GCA_005524015.1 Candidatus Jettenia ecosi | reverse complement strand
TTTATGTTTAGGCTCATAACGTTTTCATGGTTAAATACGTAGGGAAATATTCCAAATTGAGGGTTCAGGTTGTAAACCTGAACCCGCCCAGTATGGCGGAGACGAAGTTTTGTAAACCACATACTCTCCGGTATCGTGATCAATATTTACCATGTAAGCACTCACGGAGTCGATGTAGGGAGAGGCTTTATACCAATTCGCTTTCAAACAATAAATATATTATGAAATACATATGCTATATATGGCAGGATTCAATTGGATTATCTTTTAATGTTTGAAAGCAAATTTGTATTACAGGCTGTCCGAGAATTGTTTTTACGGATCAAATCCGTACTATATATTGATTAACTATTGCAATAGACGCAAGATGTTGCGTCTCTACCTAATCCCGTAGGGATGTCATGATTATAGAAAAAGCAGAAAAAAGCCCTTCAACCCCGAAGGGGTGACATGGGATTGATCTGCATTGAGATGTCATCCCTTCGGGATTTAATAGTAGGGTATATTGTATCTACAATCATTTCACCCCTTCGGGGTTGAATGCGGTATGTCCGGTTTCATCCTTTGAATACTGTAGCCCCATTTCCCCGAAATCCCCTTTTATCAAAGAGGGATTTTCAGGGAAATGAGAGTACTATATGAACAAATTCAGTTACTATCTTCGTTGTTAATAACTCGTATACAAGTCCTGTACCTCCTGATCACTCATGGCTCGCCTGTAAAGGCGGACGTCATCAATAAGGCCGTTGAAGTATCCTATCTTATACCGTGAATACCCTATCTTCATATCAGTATAATAGGTCATCGGTACAATCGTATTCCCGGCTGGATGTGTATCGGTATCCACCCGTTGCCCATTTACATACAGCTTTTGCTTTCCCGTTGTCTTGTTATAGGTACAGACAACATGATACCAGGTGTTCATCGAATTGACTAAATTCTCTTTTATGGTCTTCGTTATCTTCGTTCCATTCTTATCCTCAGTTACCAATGCATACCTCAGGATATCAGGACTACCAGGACTAAACCTCATATCAAACCCTTCCCGGAGCTGTGGGTCTGAATGCCATTGTAGTCCACTGAATATCGCATCGGCACGGCTCGTATCATTGACATTTTTCATGAACCATGCACTGAGGGAAATCTCATCATTATTTGTACGGGGCACTGATACAGAGTCATTAACCCCATCGAAGCTCAACCCATTGCCACTTTTTCCCGAAGTCCAAACAGCTCCAAGGATTTCACCATGATTACCGTTGCCCGATGAATCAGTGGCAATTACTCCTGTCACTTCATCAAGGGCATAGTGTATCTGTATATCCGGAGTAAAGGCATGGTATAATTTTCGCACTTCCTTGTCACTCAAGGCTCGATTGTAGAGATGAACATCATCGATACTGCCGTTAAAGTATCCTGTTTTTATTACATCATACTGTGTATCCCCTATCCTCATATCGGGATATGAGGTTAACAGTACGGCAGTATTACCTGCCGGATGTATCTCCGTATCAACGAGTTGACTATTTATATATAATTTCTGTTCACCTGTTGTTTTATTATAGGTGCCTGCCGCATGATACCAACTGCCAACGGGGTTAATTAATTTTTTTCGGGCAGACTTTGTTGTTCTCACCCCCTGTGTATCCTGCGTTGTGAGGACAAATCTCAGGATATCAGGAGCGCTGGGGATAAAGCGAACATCAAACCCTTCCTGAAGTTGTGGATCAAAATCCCATTTCATTGCACCGAATATGGCATCGGCATTCTTATGAAACCATGCACATATAGATAACTC
>SULG01000197.1 GCA_005524015.1 Candidatus Jettenia ecosi | reverse complement strand
GTAAAGCCTTGCCCTACATAAATATTTAGTTTATAACATTTAGAGAGAAGAAAAGAACATGAACGAATCTACCTCAAATATAGTAAGTATGCTCAATAAATATAAAGTCTTTATTGGTATAGGTATTGGCGTTGCTATTGCTCTCGGCGCAGGGAGTATTTTTTTTATGAATCAAAGGAACCAAAAAGCTGAGGCTGCATGGGAAAATTTATCAAAAATAAATAATGACTTATCAACGGCGTTAGAGCAAAAAGGAAAGGATCGCAAAGAGAGAAATGCAGCATTATCTACAGCAGCCGATGCTTACAAATATATGAAGGATACCATGTCCTCTTCGAGCGCCACTCCATGGGCAATATTCCAATTAGGAAATATTTATTACCGCATGGAAAATTACGATGAGGCCATCAGGGCGTATAATGATTTTTTGGATAGGTATAGCGGTCATCTCCTTGCCCCTATTGTGAAACAATCTCTGGGATATGCCTATGAAGAAAAGGGGCTTTTTCCTGAGGCAATTCAACAGTTTGAGAGTGTTCCGGTTCATGATGGTTTTCTTACTGCACAAGTAGGATGGGATGCAGGCCGTTGCTATGAAAAATCAGGCCAGACAAACGATGCAATTCGCTCTTACACCAGGGCAGTAGAACTCTCTCCCAAAAGTAACTGGGCTACCATGTCACAATACCGTTTGTCGGTAATCCGATAATTATTCTTTAATCCACAATACATGCTATGTTGGAAGAAATTACCCAAATAAAAGAAGTAACCTTCGAGATAAAAAAGACGTTTGAGGACAGACGGATTGACAGATACCTTGCCGCGCGTCTCCCTGACTATTCAAGGACCTTTATTCAAAAATTAGTAAAAGAAGGCGCTGTAGTAGTCAACGGGCGTTTAGTCAAGAGCAGTTACGATATCCAAAAGGGAGATACTATCTCTGTTCGTTTACCCGTTCTTGAGGAAAGCAAGATTGTTCCTGAAAATATTCCTTTAAACATTGTTTATGAAGACGATTACTTAATGCTTATTAATAAACCGTATGATATGGTTGTACATCCTGCGGGTGGGCATCCTTCCGGAACGCTGGTAAATGCGCTTGCATTTCATTGTCAAAACCTTTCACAGGTTAATGGACCGTTAAAAGCGGGTATTGTGCATCGGTTGGACAGAGATACGAGCGGGATTATGTTATCGATTAAAAGCGATGCTGTCCATTCGCACATTGCTATGCAATTTGAAAAAAGGTATGTCAAAAAGGAATATCTTGCCGTGGTGGAGGGTGAATTTGACCTGGATTCGGATGAGATTAATTTACCTATTGGCAGACATAAAAATGAGCCGCAAAAGATGGCAATACGGCGCGATATTGGTAAGGAAGCCGTATCGGTATATGAGGTATTAGAGCGTTTCCGTGGTTATACCCTGGTAAAGATTATGCCCAAAACAGGCCGTACCCATCAAATTCGTGTACACATGCGTTCAATAGGGCACCCTGTTGTTGCTGACTTTATGTACAGCAGCAGCGAATCCTGCTATCTTTCAGACCTGTTGCAGAAGGAGAGAGAACCGGGAGAGGTTCCCATCATCGAAAGGCAAGCACTTCATGCGCACAAGATCGAGTTTTTCCATCCTATACAAAATAAGAGAATGGAATTTCAGGTAGATGTGCCGGACGATATATCCCTTCTTATTAAGATATTAAGGGAAGTAAGACCTCATAGAAATTGATTATACAAAATTGTGTTGGTAAAGCCATACATGATAAGTATAGCCATACCCATCCCTAAATCCCCTCCCTGGAGGAGACTTTTATATTCTCCTTTTGACATGGGGTTGAGGGTAA
>SULG01000196.1 GCA_005524015.1 Candidatus Jettenia ecosi | reverse complement strand
AATTACTTACAGCTATAGCGGTCTCCAACCTACGTACTTCTCTTCCGACTCACGCGCCTGTTGAAGTGTCATCTCTGCTTGAATCTGCCGGAGTGTAGCGGCTATGGCATCTGCAGTAATCCAACGTCCTCCTAAGAACTCACAGCAATAAAAAATGCTTTTCCCGCCGGATTTATCCGAGACGTATTTAGCCCAAAGATATGCCTCAACAAGATCCTTTGGTACGCCGTCGCCTCTGAGGTAAAGGCCTGAGATTTGATGAATTGCAATAAGAGCATCACTGTTTTGGTTAAAATAACCAGCCTTACCCTTTGCTCCGACCAGTTTGCCTTCAGCCCATCCCCCATCTACTATTTGAGCAGCAGCCTTTCGATACCAAGCAATGGCCTCTTGGGTGTTCTTTGTAACACCCACCCCCAGCTCATATGCCACTCCCATACGGACCTGCGCCCAAGGTTCACCCCTCTGAGCGGATGGTCTGATTAGCGACAAAGCACGAGTATAATCGCCACGCTCCCACGCCATATCGGCCGTGTGCTCTCCAGGGTTGGGGTTCATCCCAGCGCAACCAGCAAGGATCAGTATCGGCCAGCCTACAAATAGTTCAGTCCCTCTTATGAGAGATCCTGCCTTTTGGTACTTATATATGGAAAGAACTATATTGATAAACATTTCGGACACCATCACGTATATCTCTTTGCGCTTATTATCATGTCGTCTTATATGGATCAGCATAAAAACCCCTTGTTCCATTTCAAAGCATATCTCATGGGGAGATGATAGGAAATTACTTTTCTTTAAGGAAGCATAATATTACAAAAGTGAAGAAGAATGCAAGCTTTTTTCGGTTTTTCCTGGGAAAAAACGGGGTCGAATCGTTCCAGTTTATCTGTTATCCGAGAATTAATGTTTTGTAAATTCATGTATCACAATTTGTACTAATTTTGTGCTAAAATTAACCCAAAAGTATAAAATTGTAATTCAAACCTTTAGGTTTGAATCGTTCTCAAGACTAAAGTCTTGAGTTACACTGGTTCAATCTGCGAGATTGAACCAGCCCTGGCTTGATTTTATCTGCATCATAGTATCATCCCGGCGGGTTTGCAACCTGAACCCTTCATTTCGGTATTTCCATAACGCTTTGAATTTAAGAAGTAGGGGCAGGTTTCAAACCTGCCCCCTACTCAAACTCTATAGGTTCAATTTACAAACTTGAACCCGTAAGGGGCTCCTATTCGCCGTTAAGCATAAGATTATCAAAATACGTCTGGGCATCGGCCTTTGTCCACAAACCAATCTTGCCAACCTCTGGAAAAGTTGAATCCTTTACCTCCGGATACTTCTTTCCATCATAATAACACTCGATATGGTTATCCACCATAGTTACTCGAAGCGTATGCCAGCCTTTCTTATATTTGATATCTGCACTCTGCAATTGTGTTCTCTTTCCATTTACAACCTTGTAAACACGGTAGTTATTCTCTAATGGATTATAACGTGCAATATAATAATTATTCGCATCCTTTGCCCTCCAGACCAGTCCACCACCCTGATCTTCATCTCCTGCTATTGACTTTATTTGTACCGATAGATCCACATCTTTTTTCCTTGTATTATTTACTAGAGCAAGATTAAACGTTGAACCAGAATTTTTTGCCAACTGTGCCAATACATGGGGTTTTGAAGGGGCCATATCATCAACAATCACTCTCCATTCACCTACATCAGAGGTAAAGTCCTTTGTAATCGTATCAACTTTGTCATTATCAAAATTCCATACCTTTGTTTCTGCCTGAGCTACTACGCTATTCATGAATAGTGCCACCACACTAATAATAACGGCAATTAT
>SULG01000195.1 GCA_005524015.1 Candidatus Jettenia ecosi | reverse complement strand
AGTGTCTTGCAAGGCTTGAAAAGCCTTGCAAATAGCCATATTTCAGCTATTTTTCTTTTTAAAATCCTCCTTACATTCTGGTATAATACCTTCAGTATTTTTTCCTATAAAACCGTTAAGGAGACCTTTTTCTATGCTCTTTATTAGAGACGATCACAAACCAATTTATAATTCCCTTCATGATTTGAAATCTGATAAGACAATCAATGAATGGTTCAATCTTGCTGTTTATGACGAATCTACCCTTTCGCAAACTGCTCAGGAAATCGACTCCATACTCAAAAAGATCCCTGAATCGTTTCTTTCCCATCCTCCGCTCAACGTTAAAAATTTCCACTCACCTCACCAACAACTCACCTTCAGCGACGTTGACGATTATGAATGGTTCAGACAGTTCTTCTATTCTCCCCGGCAACTCCAAAAACATTACCCCCTGGCCATCCTTGCATTCTTTGACTTCTCTTTCCTGAACTTCATCCTTGATGAAAATCCCAATGTGTCCCTTTCTCGTTCCCTCTTCAAGAAATCTTCCGATGAAAAAATCTCTTCCTACTACTCTCCGGTTTCCAAGTTCAAGATGCTCTTGCTGAGACATCTTAAAAACCTTCCCTCCGATGCAGAAATCCCACGATTCTTAGAGGAAAATGACAAGTATGCAAAAGCCTGTGGCTTATCTCCTCTGGCAATACCCCATGAATCCCAGATTAACCGCTTTAAAAATCATGAAATTACCCCCATTCAGATCCTTGCTATTTTTTACTTCATGGTGACTGTTGCCGTTACCCATAAAATCGTTGATTCGTACCTGGCTGCAATCGACTCATCAATTCTTGACAGCCATGCCAATCCTTTCCACAAGACGCTTACGGGAAGTTGTAAAACCTGTCCCTATGCTCAAACATGTTCTCACCCCACCGAGTGGGCTTCCAAAGATGTCAATGCCTCATTTACGGTAAAAAAAGAGGAAGTCTTCTATGGACATAAAGTTCACACCATGGTCGATTCAGTATCAAATCTCGTCATGGGACTTTTTATATCTCCATCGAACCTGAACGACAATCCCCTTTTTATCCCACTCTTAAAGGCCATTGATACGATCGTTCGATTCCGCTTCAAAAAGTATGCTGCCGATAAAGGATACGACGACAAAGATAACTATCATTTCGTGGTTAATGAACTCAAAGCAGAACCCGTTATCCCCCATCGGGAGGGAACAAAAACCTCGCCTTCCTCTGAACTCTTCCGTATCAAAGATCGGGTATACCACTGTACCAAAGTTGATATGCCTCTCAGACCGAACGGCTCTGATAAAAAACAAAACACCCTTATGTTCAAATGCCCCAATGGATTTAACGGCTTCTCATGCCCTCATGCTGCTGAATGCCTGAAGCAGGGACAAACGCACAAAACGTTCAAAGTTCAGATACAAGATGACCTTCGCATCTCTGGAACTCCAACTACCCCAAAAGGCTCTTTCCAGTGGAAAGACGATTTCAACAGAAGAACCTCTGTCGAACGTGTATTCTCCGATACCAAACGGGTTCGTCAGGTTGCATCATTTTTAAATTTCAATCTTACTGCCATTTTCACCCATATTGTTGTTGCCTTTGTAGCTCACAACCTTACCGTTATTTTTGACCACTTCAAGGATACTTTACGGCTATGAGTCTCGTATCTCTTGATACAATCCTTACGATTTCTCACTCTCACGGAGATACCCTCTCCAGAAACGCCTGGTTTATGGTATATTTTCCCTGTTCTTGCTCCTTTGGCTTATTTCTTCACCGTTGTATCTCTTCTCACTCTAATTTTTGGTCTCTAGCTTTTTGAAAAACACCCTGCCGATTCTCCATCTACCCCTTTTTATACCCTCCTTGCAAGAGACTC
>SULG01000194.1 GCA_005524015.1 Candidatus Jettenia ecosi | reverse complement strand
CGGTGCTCATCACGGTGAAGGTCAAGATGACAAGGGTGCCAGGTCAATGAAAGAGATGCACTAATTTGTTCTCTTGATGCTGTATGAGGCTTGTAGAGACGACCCACCGGGTCGTCTCTACCCTTATATTAATCGTATCTATGCCCTTCTAAACATGCTGTAAAGATCTTTTTTAATTCATCAATCAGTCCGGATATCATACAGGTCTTATCTCCCGTGCTCAAATAACTTTTTACTTGTTTCACTACAACATCAGCTTTTACCAGCAAACAGTACTGCCTTCTGGTGAATACTATCGGCCTCATGGGCTTATAAGTAGTGCCTAATTCCCCTACAAGCCTTTCTTTTACATCTTCAAGTCCCTCCCTGTTCCGGGCAGATATAGAACATAAAGGCTGAGTCACTGCAGACTCAATCTTTTTTCTGTCTAACCTTACAGTCAAATCACATTTGTTGATTACGGGTACAATCTTGTACGTATTCACGTTTTGATGTAAATCATCAGAACTCTTTTTCATCGACCAGGAACTTAACGCACTCAAGATTTCCGCATCTTCCTGATCAAAAGGCTTGGAATTATCAAATACTGCCATCACCTTATCTGCGCGTTGGAGTTGTTCAAGCGCCATTTCTATGCCCATAGATTCGAGGGTATCTTCAGTATCTCTGATACCCGCTGTATCCACAATTTCAAAAGGGACTCCATAAACAGAGATCAATTCGCTTACGTAATCTCGCGTAGTCCCCGGCTCATGATGTACCAACATTCGCTCCTCACCAAGGATGGCGTTGATGAGAGTAGATTTGCCAACATTAGGCTTACCCAGGATCACTAACACTTGTGGTGTAGTCAACGCCGTACCAAGTGAGGCCGTTTCCAATAAGCATCTGATATGATTCTCCAGGGAAGAAAGTATCTCCTGCTCATCCAATAATGCCTCTCTGCCTTCCCTTGCCAAATTGAGAATTAAGGACTTTTCTTCTCCCTCGTGCTGATCTGTATGGATAACTGCCCCATGATACCATGATTCTTTATGGAAAGCCCGCTCGATTCCTTCAATAATTTCCAATCCTTGCCTCAATGCGCTTGATAATGCCCCTGCATGCTGATCCAGCAACACCTTTACGCCTAACTTTGTATGCGCCTGAACAATTGTCTGAAACGCTTCTTTCTGAACAAAATCCATTTTGTTATTTTCAAAAGATTGCTGTAACAAAGCCTCCCACGGGACCCCTTTTGCGCCTGAAGATTGCAGACATTCATAAATCCTCATTACAACACGGATTCCGCCGTGACAGTTTATTTCTACAATATCTTCACCGGTAAAACTATCCTCTTTCCTGATTATGTGCAAGATAACTTCGTCAAGTCTTTGTCCCTTATCATGTATATACCCATAGTAAAGCTTTTGATTTACAGCATTTTGAAGATCAGCAATCCCTTTTCCTGCGAATATCTTATTGACAATAGTAAAAGCGTTTGGGCCGGACACCATAATCTTACCAATACCACCTTCACCTAGCGGTGTTACGATCGATGCTATGGTTTTATGCTTTACAAGCTTATCTTTTTTTGTTCTTTTATCATGTTTATTTTGCATGTATTTTAATCGCTACAGACAGATCGCTCACACAGGACTACAGAGTTATTTTTATTGTTTACCCCTGGATTTCTCAAAAAAGGTTATCTTTATTTTAAGTAAGTACCTTTATTATTTTACTCCTTACTTTAGCCAAAAGCAATTATACTCAATTAAGAATTGATATAAGTCAAAATAACAGGGATCCTCCTCACCTATAAAACAGGCCTTTCGGCAGCTTAAAATACCTGGTTTTCCCGACACTGATCCACCCCCTTCGCCCCATACGCATCAAGCTAAGCTCAGTGGCTCGTTGGCTCGTTCCCAAACTCTGTTTAGGA
>SULG01000193.1 GCA_005524015.1 Candidatus Jettenia ecosi | reverse complement strand
CCTATGGGATCAAGGGGGATTATCACAGTGAGAAGCGACAAAAAACATCCTAAATTATACAAGATTAGAGCTTATGAGAAAGGAGGTAAGATATGCGGATTGTTATCGGAGCCGACCATGAGGGATTCATGTTGAAGGAAAACCTTATCAGGTATCTGCGTGAACTAAAATACGAAGTCGTCGACGTGGGCACACACAACACCGAATCTGTAGATTATCCTGATTTTGCCGAAGCCGTTGGGATTGCCATAAGAGAAGACCGCGCCGACCGGGGTATTCTCATCTGCTGTAGCGGTGTTGGGGCTTCCGTAGCAGCAACCAAGATCCCTGGCATTCGCGCCGGGCTCTGCCACGATACCTACTCTGCTCATCAGGGGGTAGAGCACGATGACATGAATATTCTTGTGCTCGGTGCATGCGTGGTCGGGCGTGAATTGGTTCGAGAACTTGTTCAGGCATTTGTAGGAGCTAAATTTACCGGTGAGGAGCGACACCGCCGCAGACTGGAAAAGATTCGTATGCTGGAGAAACGCTATCACCAGCATACGGTACATGAGAAGCAGAAGGAGCTATGAATCATTCAAAAATATTTTCACCTGTTTAATTTTCTTCTGAAAGGAGGATTCGCTATGCAATTGGGTATGATTGGTTTGGGAAGAATGGGAGCAAACATGGTGCGGCGTTTAATAAGCGGAGGGCATTACTGTATCGTGTACAACCGGACCCCCGATAAAGTAAAAGAATTCATCAACGAAGGGGCAACCGGAACAACATCTCTGGACGAATTTATCAGCAAGCTCAGTAAGCCACGGGTAGCGTGGATTATGGTTCCCTCCGGTGATCCAACCGAACAGATGGTATTAGCATTGGGAGAGCGCATGGAGCCAGGCGACATTATCGTCGATGGCGGGAACTCTTACTACAAAGACGACGTGCGCCGTGCAAAGTTCCTGAAAGGGAAAGGGATTCATTATGTAGACGCAGGCACAAGCGGTGGCATCTGGGGACGTGAGCGCGGCTATTGTCTGATGATCGGAGGAGAATCTGATACCATCAAACACCTCCTGCCCCTTTTCAAAACCCTTGCACCAGGACGTGGGGAGATATCTCGCACCCCCGGACGTGAAAACACGGAAAGCACAGCCGAACATGGCTACCTTCACTGTGGTCCAAATGGCGCTGGTCATTTTGTCAAGATGATCCACAACGGTATCGAATATGGTATGATGCAGGCTTATGCGGAGGGTTTCGACATATTAAAAAATGCAAATTCGGAGAATTTACCCGAAGATTGCCAATACAACTTCAATTTCGCTGATATTGCCGAGGTATGGAGACGAGGGAGTGTTGTCGGATCGTGGCTTCTCGATCTGGCGGCAATGGCGCTTCTGGAAAATCCAACGCTATCTGACTACTCAGGATTTGTTCAAGATTCCGGCGAAGGCCGATGGACGATTATGGCGGCCATTGAAGAAAACGTGCCAGTCAATGTACTTTCTGCTGCGCTTTATACCCGTTTTCGCTCGCGGCAAGAACATACCTTTGCTGAAAAGCTGCTATCCGCCATGCGGTTTAAGTTTGGCGGCCATGTTGAAAATCCTGCGAAAGGATAGTAATAGATTATCCGTGGTAAATATCGTATAGTATAGGGAGAATATGATGGTACTCGGAGACGAAAAGTGTAAAGTTATTGAGCCGCTAGGGCGAATAAGTAACCCTTGCATCATGGTTATCTTTGGCGCTTCCGGCGATTTGGCTAAACGTAAACTCATCCCCGCGCTCTATAACCTGGCAAGAGAGCGCTTGCTCTCTAAAGAATTTGCGGTTGTTGGATTCGCCCGCCGCAAGATGAGTCATGAAGAGTTCCGTGAAAAGATTAGCCAGGATATGAAAGAGCTTGGCATGGGCGAGCTTGATCCTGATTTGTGGAATTGGCTTGTCCAGCGACTTTACTATCTGCCAGGGGATGTTCAGGATCCAAATGCCTACCAACAGCTTCAGAATTTATTGACAGATGTGGAT
>SULG01000192.1 GCA_005524015.1 Candidatus Jettenia ecosi | reverse complement strand
AAGGGAGACTAGGAGAGTTTATGCATTTCCCCCTTTTCTAAAGGGGGATTAAGGGGGATTATGTTATTCTCCATCGTTTACATAATTTTAGCTTGATGCATATGGGGTAACCAATCCTAAAGGGTTGCCCTACGGAATTGAAATTCCTCAACAGTAAATCGGGATATAGTATAATTCTCATAAAGATATCTATAGATTTGATTCTTATTTGCAACACGCTTGCCAGAAAGATTTTCAAAGTAAAGATTTATAATAAGAATGGATATGATATATAACCATTTATGATAAAGCATGTTATAGGAGATTTATGATTCATATTTTACCGTGTCAAATAGCGATTGCTTTTTATTCCTGTATGTTGACGCATACAATTCTTGAATAGTATATTTAAGTAATTATAATACCAGCCTGTTATGATATATTTTATATGTTTGTAAAAGCATACTGTGAATAGGTAATTCCATGCATTTTGCTCGTTCTCAGACCCTATCATTATGAGAACATACGAGTATAAGGAATTAATACACGGACAAACCTTTCCTGCTTAAGGTCTGCGCAGGGATAAGGTTTGCCCGTGTTACTCCGTTGGATATGTATCTTCAGCCCATCGATCTGATGATGTATCCTTCAGTTTCAGTTTTATGTACGATGGGTTACCGTACCAGCCATTTGCTTACAGGTGTCTGCACAACGCCTGCATACCTCGGCGCATTCTTTCATTATCACATCATCAAATTTCTCGCATTCCTTGGCACATTCATTACAAATATCCGCACATACAGCGCATACCCATCCATGTCGTTCTGAATTTCGAAGCATGAAGGCTGCACTGGTTTGACAGATTTCTGCGCAATCCGCCAGGAGATTGATATGGTTTGCTTCGGCATGTTTTCCACCTTTCTGTAAGCAATATGATAGCGTTGTCTTACATATCTGGTAACAATCCAAACACTCTTTAATACACTGCTGTAAATCCTGAGGTAGTTGCTTTATTGCTGTATAAGCCATAATAAGTTCCTTTCTGTTCTTAAAAAAATTACCATGTGTTTAGTGCACAAACTAAACAATGAGTAAATACCCCCGGAATTCCTTTTCATGAAGGAGAATAGTCGGGGGATTTATCTCTTAATAATTGTTATGTATTTCAATCTTCTATTACCCATTATTTCCCTTTTTATCCGGAGAGTCTTTCAATTTGCTGCTGCTCTCTCATGATCATATAACAATCTGTGTTTCATAAGCAAAACATCAACAAGGAATTGCCTGTATGGTTCAGGCCTATTTACAGGCAGAATGCACAAGGATATAAATCCAGCTTCCTGTGATAGGTATCTGTACCAGTGCATCTAAAAGATATATTGGCGCAATCCGTTTCTTTATTACGTATATACTATCAATCGCTGTGAGTCCAACAGCGCTTCCAAGCGCAAGCATAAGAATCTCGTAGGTTATATTTTGTCGGACTCCGGTACAGATTAATACTATGCCAATAACAAGGATAAGAACTCCAACCGTATTAACGAGCCAATGATCAGTTTTAGGACCGGTTACCATCTGGAATGCTCTCATACTTATGAGCGGCCAGATGCCAGTAATGAGGTAATATACTCCCTGAACAAGGGAGAGATACATCATGAAACTTGTTGTAGTAACCATGGTAATAATCCTTATAAAAGAAAAAGGCAACCCTTAAGAGTTGCCTTTCGTAAAAGGCTTTCGGTTCTATTCAATATACATATACCTTTTGCTTTAGTGTACTCCTTGACTGCTTATCTGCCACCGCCTGCGCCGCCACTTGTCCCACCGGGCGCTCCACTGCCTGTGCCGCCACCAGAACCGCCACTCTTGCCACCGGTTGTTCCTCTGTCTGTTCCGGATGCTCCGCTACCCGTATCTCCTGATGTTCCTCTCTCTGTTCCTGTTGTATCACCAGTTGCTCCAGGCCTTTCTGGGGTAATTCTTCCGGGGTCTTTCATGCCGGATCAGGGAATTCCAGGCGCTCCGACATCCTGACCGGTCTCTCTACCCCCGCCTATGGTTTCATCCCCGGTTATTCCTCTATCTGTACTTCGATCCGGTCTCGTGGCACTGCCGCTTCTTTCTTCTTCATGAGTCGCCATTGCAGAATGAATAAACAGGGGAGCGCTTACCATACCAGCGCCAAAAATCAATGTGCCAACAGCAAAGCTATAGCTAAGTCTTTTTATCATAGTTCCTTTTT
>SULG01000191.1 GCA_005524015.1 Candidatus Jettenia ecosi | reverse complement strand
CCCAGTTAAATCGCTGGGCGGATGATTCTGATTGTGCCTGTCTTGCAGTTTCCACAGAGGTTAACAAAGCCTTCAATCCTATGTATATCAGATCAATATTAGCCACAGAGATAGTAATATCACCGTGTATTACTACACCGGTGTTAAGAACACGATCCAGCGTCTCACAGAGGGAAATATGCTGATTTTCTAAGAATGAAGGGGTTGCTAAATCTTCAGTTCTTTTTTCTATCAGTTCCTTTTCCTCTGCAGACAAATGGACCCGTGGCTGATTTTGTATCTGATCATTTCCCTGTCCTAATTCACCCTCACCCATACCCTCCCCCTGAAAGGGAGAAGGATGGGGAGGAGGTAATTCCGAATCTGTAATAAGAAAAAAGCGTTCCCTCAGTATTGAAAACACTTTATAAAACACCTTAAATAGGTTCTTCAAAATATCCATACCATCGTTACCATCCAATAAAATATTCTTTGATTGTACTTTCTTTCATACCTTAATTGAGGGCATCTCCGTATAACTTCTTTCCTAATGATTGTAATGCTTTTATTCCTACAATCTCTCCCTCCTGTTTATGAATGATGCATAAGGAATCAACGGGAAACAATTTTTTGAAAACACAAAGCATCTTTTCTTCATATACAATCCTGTTTACACAAATAGGACATTCAGCGCCGATGACGTCTTTTTCCGGATATGGATGTACCATATTTAAAATCCCCTGCTCAATGGGAATTTTTAGTCTCTTTACAGCCTCTAAAAGATCTTTTGTTTCTTCGTAGGCCATTTCGGTTGGAATAGCAATGGGAATAAAGAGAGATTTTTCCTTATCATGGAGTAAGGTTAAAAGCTTTTTTATCTTTTTTGATAGATCTACCAAAAAAGCCGAAATTTTCGGCATACGAACATTGTTTTTATATTTTAAGAAGAGATTAAAAAAAAATTTTAACCAATCAAGCGTTAGCTCCGGCATTTCTAAAAATCGTATGAAATGTCCTGTTGGGGCTGTATCGAGAATAAAGATGTCGAAACTCCCTTTATCCATATAATCAATAATTGAGGTGATAGCCATGACTTCGTCAATGCCAGGTGGTGCTATCTCTATAAGAGATTCCAGAATCTCCTTCTCGAACACTATGTGAACAGAAGCATCTCTTTTTGTGAAAGCTGCCATAAAATCCCGGATCTCTTCTGAGTAAAGATGCTTTAGGTTTTGATACTCCTCTTCTGCATTCATTTCCTGAATGGATAGATTATGAAGAGATAAACCATCGCCTCCAATCACTACATCCAAGCAATCTGAAAGTGAATGAGCCGGATCTGTTGAAAAAAGTAATATACGCTTTTCCGGATAAGAATTTGACCATGACAGCGCAGTCGCACATGCTAGAGTTGTCTTACCAACACCTCCTTTACCACTAAACAGCAAAAATTCCAGGCTGGATTTTAGCGCAGGCAATCGCTTCATCCCATTCAGGAATACCTTCATCCCTCCTGGCTCATTTTTATGAAGAGGAAATTCAGGGAAATCCCCTGCCTGTTTTAGAAGCAAGGAACTCAAGCGGGTATCACCCGGAAATTCTCCTAAACTGCCATTTTGAGCACCTTGATTATTATCTTGATGGAAAGAATTCACCATCGCTTGTGCAAACTTTAGCAATGACTCTTTTCCCTGAATTTCAGCATTGCATAAAGGCATGCGTAAGAGATTATATCCATGCAGGGAAGATTTTATCTCATCGATATGCTTTGCTTGTCGTGAATATTGTGTGCTGCAGAAATAACAATCACTTACAGGGTAAACGCGGTTAATAATAATCGTCTTTGCCGGAACTTTATATTTCTTTAAAACAGACAAAAAACGCTGTGTTTCTTTCATACTCAAAATTTCTGGCAACATTACTGGCACAAACTCACATGACTTATCCTGCAGCATACGTTCAATCTTTTTTGCGCCCTTTATAAATGCTTCAATAAATGCATCAGCATCATCGGGTTGATAGCGCTTTACATACAGCTTTGATAAATACCGATGCTTCTCCATCATCAAGTTGAGAACACAGGTCCACTTCTTTACGAGATAAGGCATTTGCATGAATTTCATAGTATGCCCGGTTGGCGCAGTATCAAGTATAATACTATCGTAAGCATTGCTTTCTGTTAAATTCGCCAATTCTATCATTCCCATCAATTCGTCTATTCCGGGTAACGAAATGGAAAGAAGATTGGAGATGTCAG
>SULG01000190.1 GCA_005524015.1 Candidatus Jettenia ecosi | reverse complement strand
AAACAGAAAAAATTTCTCGACTTCAACTATTCCAAAAGTAGTAAGTGGTTACACAGAAAAATGCCTCGTTGTTACAAAGGCCCTCTATGATTCGATTGTTGTACAAACTGTCCCGGTATCTTCTCCAAAGGTTGCAGAAGCAACGAAACTCTTTGAGAATATTTATAGAGCAGTAAACATAGCACTCGTAAATGAACTCAAGATACTATTTGATAAAATGAAGATTGATATCTGGGAAGTCATAGAAGCCGCGAAAACAAAACCGTTCGGGTTTCAGGCCTTTTATCCAGGACCCGGTCTTGGTGGCCATTGCATTCCTATCGATCCTTTTTATCTCACATGGAAGGCAAGGGAATATGAATTCTCAACCCGATTCATTGAGCTTGCAGGAGAAATAAACACAAACATGCCACACTATGTGATTCAAAAAACTATTGAAGCTCTCAATGAAAAAGGTAAAAGCCTAAAAGGGTCAAAAATCTTAGTACTCGGCCTTGCTTACAAAAAAGATGTTGATGATGCCCGGGAATCACCTTCTCTCAAATTAATAGAGCTTTTAAAAAAGAAAGGAGTCGAGGCAGATTATAATGACCCTTATATCCTAAGGCCTCCAAAAATGAGGGAATATAAACTTGAAAAAGATTCAGTTCCATTAACTGCTGAGAATCTTGCAAAATATGATTGTGTTATTATAGCAACAAATCATTCTGACTATGAACCTGAATTTATTCTTGAAAACTCACAACTCATAATTGACACAAGAAATCTTATTAAAAACCATTCAACAAATAAAGTGAAAGGAGCATAAATTTTCTTAATTAAAGATTTTTATAGTTTTATAAAATGTAGTATTAATCCATTAGATTGGCCTGATACTGGGCAGGGATATATTCAGGCAAACATTCTTATCTTTAAATTAAAATTATGAAAGTTACGAATATAGTAGGAGCACGTCCTCAATTTATAAAATATTCTCCGGTATCAAAAGCAATCGAAGAATTCAATAAGCAATCACTAGTATCGAATAATAATGCATCCAACACTACTTTTGACCTCTATTGCTCTAAAATGTTGATAGAGGATATTCTTATCCATACTGGGCAACATTATGATTATGCTATGTCTGAAATTTTTTTTAATGAACTAAGTATTAAAAATCCCCATTACCATCTCGGTGTGGGCTCTCATTTACATGGGATACAAACCGGACAAATACTTCAAAGAGTAGAAGAAGTTCTTTTAAAAGAGAAACCCGATATTGTTATAGTCTACGGTGACACGAATACAACCCTCGGTAGTGCTCTTGCTGCGGTAAAACTCCATATTCCGGTAGTCCATATAGAAGCAGGTCTTCGAAGTTACAATAAATATATGCCTGAAGAGATTAATCGGGTGCTCACGGACCATGCTTCATCACTTCTTTTATGCCCCACAGAAAATGCTGTAGAAAATCTTAGAAAAGAAGGTTTCGGTAATACTCTAAACAATGGAAAACTGCCGGATAATTATTCTCGTATCTCTCATTTTACCCCTCACGTTTCACATCCAATTATCATAAATGTTGGTGATGTTATGTATGATGTATTACTTGCTACTTTAGAAATTGCTGCTAAAAAGTCAAAAATTTTAGAGAATTTAGATCTCATAGAAAAAGAGTACTATATTTTAACAATCCATAGGGCAGAAAATACGGATAACTACGAGAGATTGGAAGAAATTATAACCTTTGTAAACGATATATCTACCGGGAATACCGTTATTTTCCCTTCTCATCCAAGAACAAAAAAGATTGTTGGATCTATCGGGAAAAAATTTGCCAATAACATTAAAGTAATAGAACCTGTAGGTTACTTTGATATGGTATGGCTGCTTAAAAACAGTGTACTTGCCTTAACAGACTCAGGTGGGCTTCAAAAAGAGGCATATTGGCTTAAGATTCCCTGTATTACCCTAAGAGATGAAACAGAGTGGATAGAGACTGTTCAAAGTGGCTGGAATATCCTCTATAAAGATTATAAAGAAGGCCATAGTCGGAAATATGATAATAATTATTACGGTGATGGAAAATCAGCTGAAAAGATTGTTAACATACTCGCGGAGTGGATAGACAATCAAGTTAAAGAAAATAAAAGAACGACTGCCACACACAATACTAGACAATTCAATCAAAAAGAAATCAGGTTAACATAATGAATAGCACAATAACACAATTCAACTTCTGAATATCACCATGGTCATGTTTACCATCAATACACAATCAGGATTAATAAAGGAAATTATGGGCAAAAGGCATAAACGCCTATACAATATTTCAATAATCAATCCCCGTTAGTA
>SULG01000189.1 GCA_005524015.1 Candidatus Jettenia ecosi | reverse complement strand
ATTCTATTACCCACAGAAATATGTGAATAAAAATATTTTAATAGAATATATCGTCTTAGGACTCGAAGAACATACAAATGAAACTTTTTTTGAAAATATTTTTAAATTAGAACAATCTCATAATCTGATTTATGATCTAAAAAGACATACATATGAGATAAAAAGGTACTATGTTATTAAAGTAGATAAGGCAATATCGAGATTGCCAGAAAAGGAATCTGTAAACCTGTATAAACAAGAATTGGAAAGGTCGATAAGATTAAGGCTGAGATCTGATGTAAAAGTTGGAACTTGTCTAAGTGGCGGGCTCGACAGTTCATCTATCGCCACCATTGCTTCAAAGATTTATAGCGAAAACTCAAACCAAAATTTTAATGCTATTACGGCTAAATCCATTGAAAAAGAAGGAGACGAGACCTACTATGCAAATTTAGTAGTTAAAAATGCGAGTCTTCGTAGTCATATAGTGCAACCTACGACCGAAGATTTTATGAAAAATATAGATGAAGTTATATATTCTCAGGAAGAACCTTTTGGTGGCCCATCAATATTTATGCAATATTTTGTTATGAAAAAAGCAAAAGAACTCGGTTGTAAGGTCATGCTGGATGGTCAAGGCGGAGATGAGACGTTAGTAGGGTATGAACTCTATTATCCAAACTATTTATCTTCGCTGTTGTTGAATATAAAATTATTGAAATTTTTGAAGATACTAAAAAATATAAAGAATTTTAAAATAAGTAAAGTAAATATTTTTAAAAGCATATTTTTAGTGATGTTATACAACGAAATCCTATTACTCAAGCGTGTTTTTAAAGGAAGAAACTCAATATACAAAATACAACCTGATAGTAAAAGATTTAAACATATTTATAAGTATTTAAATTTCAAAAATTTTCAAAAAAGAGAAATATCCGTTCGTTTTCTTCCCCATCTCTTAAGATATGAAGATAAAAATTCTATGAGACATTCTGTTGAAACAAGGTTACCGTTTATTGATTATAAATCAGTTGAATGCGCAATCTCAATTAACGAAGATTATAAAGTTAAACAGGGTTACTTAAAATATATTCTTAGAAAGGTGGTAGAACCAATTTTGCCTCACGAAGTTGTTTGGCGAACAAATAAATTTGGGTTTGAAGCTCCTACAAATACTTGGTTATCCGTTTATAAACAAAACATCCTGCAAGAAATTAAAGATTCTAAAATAGTAAATAATGTTGTCAATCTTAATGTAATTGAACTTGATAATAGTCTATTGTGGAGACTATTTAATGTTGCCAGATGGGAAAACCTTTTTAATGTCTCATGTATATAATAACACCTGCCATGAAAAGCATTTTATTATGAAAAAAGTAAATTTACACATAGTGCTCAATGACTTTATCCATGATAGTAGAGTTCTAAAAGAGACAAAGAGTATAGCTGAATCTCCCTTGTTTGATAAAGTTTATATTGCAGCTCTATTGGATAAGGGTGTCACTGAGCATGAAACCCTCGATGCGAAAAGAGAAATATGGCGAGTACCTTTAAAAACAAGAAGGTTTCCTAGGGGCATTTTTTCCCAAACTATAAAATACATTGAATTAATGTTAAAGGTTTTTTCCCGATACAACAATGAAAATATTAAAGTAGTTCATTGTCACGACTTATCGGCGTTGCCCATTGGTGTGTTGTTTAAAATTATCAAACGGACAAAACTGATCTATGATGCGCATGAATTTGAACCAAATCAAGAACCAAATCAAAATAAGTTAAGTATTAAACTATTAATAACTATAGAAAGGCTGTTTATTAAATTTGCAGATGCTGTAATAACAGTGAGTGACTCAATTGCTAATGAATATGTAAAACTTTACAAAATCAAAAAACCTGCCTTAGTATTAAATTGTCCAGTCTATCAAGAAATTAAAAAGCAAAATATTTTTAGAGAAAAGCTCAATATTGATAAAGAAAAAATTATATTTTTGTATCAAGGTGGGTTGTACGCCGATAGGGGAATAGAGAATCTCCTAGAAGCATTTAAAAGGATAAATGATACTAATAAAGTGCTAGTTTTTCTTGGATACGGTCCCTTACAACAAGAAATTGAAAAAATATCAGAAAGATTTCAGAATATTTTTTATCATCCGGCAGTTTCTCCTGATGTTTTGCTCAATTATACTTCATCTGCCGACGTTGGATTGTGCTTATATGAAAACAGTTGTTTAACTCATTATTATTGTTTACCCAATAAAGTCTTTGAATATATCCTGGCTGGATTATCTTTAATTGTTTCTAATATGCCAGAAATAAGAAAGTTGATAGAAAATAATAAAATTGGGATTGTTGCAAAGGATAATGATACAGAC
>SULG01000188.1 GCA_005524015.1 Candidatus Jettenia ecosi | reverse complement strand
AATATTATTTTGTCTATATTTTGGCAAGTAAAAGAAACGGGGCTTTATACATCGGCTTTACCAACAATTTGATAAGAAGGGTTTATGAACATAAAAATGATTTAGTCGAAGGATTTACAAAAAAGTATAAAGTTCATCACCTTGTTTATTATGAAATGACAAACGATGTAAAAAGCGCAATTGAGAGAGAAAAACGGTTAAAGAAATGGAACAGGAAATGGAAATTAGAATTGATTGAAGAGATGAATCCTCAATGGAAGGATTTATGTGATGGACTGGTTCAATGATACTATTTATTTTCTTCAAATTAAAGAGGTGATGCATTATGAAAATTATTCAGCATGGTTTCAGTATGTTCATTGTAACTTTAGCTGCGATCGTATCGGTTGTTGGTTGTGCTCAGAGCAATAGCGCTGATCTCAAAACCCGTGGCATAAACATGGAGGCGGGAAAAGGAAGACTTTCAGGGAAAGTAACCCGTGGGCCAATTTCTCCTGTAGAAAGGGAGGGTGTTTCTTCGGAAGAGCCTGCATCAGGTATAAAGCTTGTGATATTGAATCAGGAAGGGCAAGAGATTGGGTCGGTAGTGACTGATGATGAGGGTAAATATAGCGCTATCTTACCACCAGGTTCTTATCGTATCGAGATGCCTGCCGGGGATCGGACTAAGGATTTACCTGCTGCCGTTATTGTTGCTGAAAATGAAGAAACACACCTCGATATCCGTATTGATACGGGCCTCCGATGATTATGATAATTTGTATTTGTAACCGTGAGCAAAGAAAATATGATAGAATATCAGTAAACTATGCTCTCATCAGCTTGACACAAGCCGTGATATTGAGTATGATTCTAACACTCATTATTTTATCGATAATAAAATTGAATAGATAGCATAAATCTGATTATAGAGATAAGAGATATCAAGAGCATTTACTATAGTTTATTTATCTAATTTTAACTCAGGGAATACAAGATTATGTCAGATAAAAAGTTCAGCAAAAATATACTATGCATTGGCGCAGGATACGTTGGCGGGCCTACCATGGCGATGATTGCAGCAAAATGTCCGCAATACAAAGTAACTGTGGCCGATATAAATGCAGAGAGGATCAGTGCATGGCAAACAGAAAATCTCCCTATTTATGAACCGGGTTTGCTGGAGGTTGTTAAAAAGGCCCTGGGGAGGAATTTGTTTTTTACTACTGCTATAGAAGAAAATATTAGAGGGGCGGATATTATTTTTGTCTCTGTCAATACGCCCACAAAGATGTATGGCGGCGGGGCTGGTAAAACAGCAGATCTGCAATTTTGGGAAAAAACCGCAAGGGATATCTTCCGGGTAGCTGAATCAGACAAGATTATTATTGAGAAAAGCACATTGCCGGTTCGGACTGCCGAGGCAATGGAACGAATTCTCAGCGCAAATGGTAAAGGGCTTAATTTTGATGTAATATCGAATCCGGAGTTTTTAGCCGAAGGCACCGCCATCTCAGATCTCGAAAATCCAGACCGTGTGCTTATTGGATCCAGGGAAACTGAAAGAGGACGGAAAGCAAGAGAGGCAATTGTTGAAATTTATGCTAATTGGGTTCCAAGAGATCGGATTATTACCTGTGACGTCTGGAGCGCAGAACTCTCAAAGCTTGTGGCAAATGCGTTTTTAGCGCAGAGGATTTCCTCGATTAACAGCATTTCCGCTTTGTGTGAAAAGACAGAAGCCGATATTAAAAAAGTAGCCCATGCAATCGGGATGGATTCCCGGATTGGCTCGAAATTTCTCAATGCAAGCGTTGGCTTTGGTGGTTCTTGTTTCAAGAAAGACATTCTCAATCTGGTATATATCTGCGAGTATTATGGTCTTCATGAAGTTGCTCAATACTGGGAGAGTGTTGTAAAGATTAATGAATACCAGGAAGGGCGTTTTGTGAAAAATATGATTAACGTAATGTTCAATACCATTGCTCACAAGCGTATAGCTCTCTTTGGTTTTGCTTTCAAAGCAAATACCGGCGATACCCGTGAATCACCCGCTATTTATATTGCCCGAAAATTAGTTGAAGAACATGCCCGTGTTATCATAACCGATCCTGAGGCCTTAACGAATGCAGGGCATGATTTGAAAGATATCCGGGAAAGGGTTGAATTTGAAACAGATCCTTATGCGGCAGCGCAGGATGCGCATGCTATTGCGATTATGACTGAATGGGAATTATATAAGACGCTGGATTATCAAAAGATTTATGATAAAATGCAAAAACCGGCCTTCATTTTTGATGGCCGCAATATCCTTGATCATCAGAAAATCTATGAGATCGGTTTTAACGTTTATCCGATAGGAAAACCAGCTCTTACACATTTTTAGGTTGTTACAGTATTTTTGCCTTTTAAGGCGATATGGTTCTCAATGGTTATCTTAAGGAATACATATCCTTATGATT
>SULG01000187.1 GCA_005524015.1 Candidatus Jettenia ecosi | reverse complement strand
TATATTTGTTAATCAAAGCCAAGTGTTTCCTTTGCTTTTTCAATAAGACCTTCATCATCGTCATCATCCATAACAGACTCATCCGGGTCGGCAGTTTCTTCTCCATTTATATCGAATTGTAATTCCTCTGCGAGGGGCGCTGATTTTCCCTGTATCGCAGCCGTTGCCTGCTCGGTATAAACCTTTCGTGCTTCATCGACATTCCGCTCTCCTTTGACAATACCATCTGCAAGGTTCAATGCCAGGATGTTCATCTCTTCTCTTTCACATTGTGAAGTAAGTTCTCCTCTCGTTCTATTAACAACGAGACTTCCATTGTATCGGACAAGCTCGTCGGCCTTGTCAGCTGGCACCTGATAATTGATGGTTTGGATAAGCACATCCTCATGTTCTACGGGAAAACTATGCGGTATTTTCTTGTTTATCACCTCTGTTCTTTTCCAGGGGCCGTTATTATGCCAGATAATACGGGTTTGTGTTACTTCATCGGGTTTTCCATATTTATCAATGAGTCTGCCGGCGACATCCCGTGATTCCTCATTCCACTTTGAAATAACCCGCTCAGTTGTTGATTTATCAGGAGCTGTCCTCATTCGTTCTCTTTCTCTACCACCATTCATTAACCCTCCGACCTCTTTATCCTTATACTTTTGCATGGTAGTTTTATCCATCGTTGACATATCCCGGTCGGCTGTTTGTTTTGTTTTTGTATTGAACTGTAATTCCTCTGCAAGGGGCGCTGATTTTCCCTGTATCACAGCCGTTACCTGCTCAGCATATGTATTGCGTGCTTCATCGACATTCCGCTCTCCTTTGATGATATCGTCTGCGAGGTTCAATGCCAGGATGTTCATCTCTTCTCTTTCACATTGTGAGGCAAGTTCTCCCCTCGTTCTGTCGACCATAATACTTCCATTATATTGAACAAGCTCATCAACCTTGTTTGCTGGCACCTGATAATTGATAGTTTGGATAAGTATATCCTCATGTTCTGCAGGAAAGTTATGCGGTATTTCCTTGTTTAGTATCTCTGTTCTTTTCCAGGGGCCGTTATTGTGCCAGATAAGGCGATTAAGTGTTATTTCGTTAGGTAGGCCGTATTTATCAATTAAATTCTGGGCAACTTCGCGGGGTTCATCTTCCCAATTTGAGATAACACGCTCAACAATTGGTTTATCAATAGTTCCCTCTCTATATCTTTCTCCCACGGTCCCTCCAACTACTCCTCCGCCTGTTCCGCTTCCCGCCTTGCCTGCTCCGCCTTCTGCACCCGTTAATCCGTGTAACTGGACATCATGTCCCGTATGGGTATCTGGCGCTTCATAAACTTTTTTATCTCTGTTTCTATACTTATATTCTTCATCCTGGTTCGTTTCTCTGGCAAAGCTAATACCTGAAGTACCTACCATGCCAGCGCTAAGAATAGATATCCCCGCAACAATAAAATAATTAGTAAATATCTTTAACATTTTTTTCTCCTCAAATTATTAAGCTCGATTGTGCTTTCCTGAAATACTTCTTACAGATTTCTTTCCTTTACTTTGTTATAGTCTTGTATGTTGTGTTTATTCTTATTTTCCTTCCTCTGCCTCCGCCCTTCTCTTTTTTGCCTCTTCTACTTTTCTCTCCTCCTCAGTCTCTCTTTCTCCGACTATTCCTCCTCCGGCTATTCCGGCGCCTCACTGGCTTTCTCCTCTGCCTGATATTCCATGTGATTCATCATCCTTTTTCTCTCCGGTCTCATTGTGTTCATGCACCCCAATTCCTCCCTTTTCCCTTGATTCCTGGACAGATTTTTCCTTTTCTTCTTGTCTTTTCTTATGTGCTTCTTCATCTTTTATTACATCTTTTCCGCCTGGTTTATCTGTAGGATGAGCAGGTGAATGTTGTGCCGTAGCAAAGTTACCAAATCCTGTTATAATACCTATACTAATACTAAAAATTGATGCGCCAATAAAAGTAAGCCTGAATTTTTTTAGCATTTCCTTCTCCTCCTCATACGTTAAGATTTAACCTTCATACAATAAAATATTCCATAATTTATTAGATTTATTAGATCTGCTCCGCTACTTATTAGCAATGTGCTTGCCAAAGGATTCTGATATGAGAATTAAATATTCGTAGAAAATTTGATCTCTAATTATTTAATTCTTTGTTACTTATGATAATTAGGGCAGGCGCTGAGCGCTATTTGCTCTTATTCTCAAAAAGATTTTCATGTATTTTCTGTATGCATATAAATACAACTATTGGATATTTTTTTTATGTCATTGCAGGAAAGTCTTTTATGTCAAATTTATATGCTTGTAAAAACATGCATGTGGTAGGTAAAAGCATGCATATTTTGGGATAAATTCGGATTCAGGATGGAAAAGCTTTAGGAGGTTTCTAAAAAATCTGAATTTTATCCGCAGCGTTGGGAGATCGATCATAGACACGAGGTTTTTCAAAGGGTGGGGGTGTG
>SULG01000186.1 GCA_005524015.1 Candidatus Jettenia ecosi | reverse complement strand
ACTGACATCTCTAATCTTCTTTCCATTTCGTTACCCGGAATAGACGAATTGATGGGAATGATAGAATTGGCAAATTTAACAGAAAGTAATGCTTACGATAGTATTATACTTGATACTGCGCCAACCGGGCATACCATGAAATTCCTGCAAATGCCTTATCTCGTAAAGAAGTGGACCTATGTTCTCAACTTGATGATGGAGAAGCATCGGTATTTATCAAAGCTGTATGTAAAGCGCTATCAACCCGATGATGCCGATGCATTTATTGAAGCATTTATAAAAGGTGCAAAAAAGATTGAGCGTATGCTGCAGGATAAGTCATGTGAGTTTGTGCCAGTAATGTTGCCAGAAATTTTGAGTATGAAAGAAACACAGCGTTTTTTGTCTGTTTTAAAGAAATATAAAGTTCCGGCAAAGACGATTATTATTAACCGCGTTTACCCTGTAAGTGATTGTTATTTCTGCAGCACACAATATTCACGACAAGCAAAGCATATCGATGAGATAAAATCTTCCCTACATGGATATAATCTCTTAAGTATGCCTTTATGCAATGCTGAAATTCAGGGAAAAGAGTCATTGCTAAAGTTTGCACAAGCGATGGTGAATTCTTTCCATCAGGATGATACCAGGGAAAGGAGCAACCTCATGATCCATTCTCCCGTAACTCCCTTAAAAGAAATAACCAGAGGAGAGGTAAATGATTCGCTGCAAAAAGAAATTTTTACAGCAAAATATAAGATCAAGGATACATATCCTGTGCAAAATAATTGTTATGGAGATGGATGCTTTGCTCTCAGGAAACAAAATATTATGCATGCTGATAAAGCTTTTTGCCTGGCTCAAGATAATAATCAAGGTGTTCAAAATGGCAGTTTAGGAGAATTTCCGGGCGATACCCGCTTGAGTTCCTTGCTTCTAAAACAGGCAGGGGATTTCCCTGGATTTCCTCTTCATAAAAATGAGCCAGGAGGGATGAAGGTATTCCCGAATGGGATGAAGCGATTGCCTGCACTAAAATCCAGCCTGGAATTTTTGCTGTTTAGTGGTAAAGGAGGTGTTGGTAAGACAACTTTAGCATGTGCGACGGCGCTGTCATTGTCAAATTCTTATCCGGAAAAGCGTATATTACTTTTTTCAACAGATCCGGCTCATTCACTCTCAGATTGTTTGGATGTAGTGATTGAAGGCGATGGTTTATCTCTGAATAATCTATCCATTCAGGAAATGAATGCAGAAGAAGAGTATCGAAAACTAAAGCATCTTTACTCAGAAGAGATCCGGGATTTTATGGCAGTTTTCACAAAAAGAGATGCTTCTGTTCATGTAGTGTTCGAGAAGGAGATTATGGAATCTCTTATAGAGATAACACCACCTGGCATTGACGAAGTCATGGCTATCACCTCAATTATTGATTACATGGATAAAGGGAGTTTCGACATCTTTATTCTCGATACAGCTCCAACAGGACATTTTATACGATTTTTAGAAATGCCGGATCTAACGCTTGATTGGTTAAAATTTTTTTTTAATCTCTTTCTAAAATATAAAAACAATGTTCGTATGCCGAAAATTTCGGCTTTTTTGGTAGATCTATCAAAAAAGATAAAAAACTTTTAACCTTACTCCATGATAAGGAAAAATCTCTCTTTGTTCCCATTGCTATTCCAACCGAAATGGCCTACGAAGAAACAAAAGATCTTTTAGAGGCTGTAAAGAGACTAAAAATTCCCGTTGAGCAAGGGATTTTAAATATGGTACATCCATGTCCGGAAAAAGACATCATCGGTGCTGAATGTCCTATTTGTGTAAACAGGGTTGTATATGAAGAAAAGATGCTTTATGTTTTCAAAAAATTGTTTCCCGTTGATTCCTTATGCATCATTCATAGACAGGAGGAAGAGATTATAGGAATAAAAGTATTACAATCATTAGGAAAGAAGTTATACGGAGATGCCCTCAATTAAGGTATGAAAGAAAGTACAATTAAAGAATATTTTATTGGATGGTAACGATGGTATGGATATTTTGAAGAACCTATTTAAGGTATTTCATAAAGTGTTTTCAATGCTGAGGGAACGCTTCTTTCTTATTACAGATTCGGAATTACCTCCTCCCCATCCTTCTCCCTTTCAGGGGGAGGGTATGGGTGAGGGTGAATTAAGACAGGGAAATGATCAGATACAAAATCAGCCACAGGTCCATTTGTCTGCAGAGGAAAAGGAACTGATAGAAAAAAGAACTGAAGATTTAGCAACCCCTTCATTCTTAGAAAATCAGCATCTTTCCCTCTGTGAGACGCTGGATCGTGTTCTTAACACCGGTGTAGTAATACATGGTGATATTACTATCTCCGTGGCTAATATTGATCTGATATATATAGGATTGAAGGCTTTGTTAACCTCTGTGGAAACTGCAAGACAGGCACAATCAGAATCATCCGCCCAGCGATTTAACTGGGAC
>SULG01000185.1 GCA_005524015.1 Candidatus Jettenia ecosi | reverse complement strand
AATGTAGTATGAGATTACGGAACATGAACATTTCTATCACATGGCACAACTTTCTTTAATAAATATTTATAAATAATTTATTTATACTAAATATTTAGTGCAAATTTCAAGAATGCTTATAGAAAATAAATTAAAAGATACAAATTGCTTTGCTGAGCAGACCTGCAAGAATGATTGTAGCAGTATGAAAAACAAGAACAAGTTACTTTGCAGGGGCCGAAGATTTCCAGCCACTACCCTGAAATATTTTATCCAAAAATCCGGCAAAGGTCTCATGTGAATGTAGAAGAATTTCAAGCTAACTCTGTAGTGGCAAGGCACGCCTTGCCACTACACGTCTTTACAATTGAAAAGTCGCCGAAGGCCTATTTTATAAATAAGCAGGGCAAGGCATTACCCCATACGCATCAAGCTAAGCGCCGACAGCTTGTTCCCAAACTCTTCCCCATTTCCATGAGGACATGGTTTGGGAACACACATGTACGAGAAACTCCGTTTCTCGAATCAATGGTAGAGCAGGCATCTTGCCTGTTCTACCGTGATAAACCTGAATGATAGTGTGTATGATTCCTCAGGAGAGGCAGGTTTCAAACCTGTCCCTACTCGAAACAGAGTTTCGAGGCAATTGCGTTCCCAAACAGAGTTTGGGAACGAGCCAACGAGCCACTGAGCTTAGCTTGATGCGTATGAGGCATTACCCTTGCCAAAGTCAATCTACTATGAATTTTAACCCTTACTAACAGGGATCATTTGAGGTTCGGCGATCTTTCCCTCTTTTTGCACAACAGGTTCTTTTGTGATAATTGCTTTTATCATGGAACGTATCATACTATAAAATATAAAAGCCCATGCAAGAAATGCAGCGTAGATAAAATATTTTGAGATATTGGCAATAAAGGGTATTTGAATGGCTTGCGAAAGCCTTATGGTACACGCTGTATACATGCCTAAAGGGAAGACCATACCCCAGTAAAGCGGTGTGTACTTAAATTGTGTTTTATTGAAGATATACTTCCATATCCCCATAATTATCAGGAATGGTATCCACCAGGTGCCAAATGACCAGAAAAGCAGGGTAAATCCTTTTGTAAATCCCAGGAAATCAGTATAGGGACCGCCTATTTTAGGAATCTGTATGCATAAGATTGAGCCTGCCAGGGTTGTTATGGCGAGCGCGCCCATATTAATCCAGTAGGGTGGCACTAACGCGTCGGGAGATACTTTAAAGAATACTAACCGGTAAATAATTAAGGTAATGAGTATCATGTAAAGAAATGAGCCGATCATCCACCAGGCAAAAGAAGAAAACAGCACGAAACTGCCGGCATCCCCATATTTAGGCGCAAGCAATGCGCCCAAAACCGCCAGCGACTGGGTGCCTACGGTAGCAATGAGCCATCCGCCATGCAACACCACCTCAATTCTTTGGTCGCATTTTATAAAGAGAATACTGAATGTGGAGAGAGAAACCGATGTCCATAAAAATATGCCAAAATACCAGAATACCTTGGCAATTTCCGGCTGATTAAATACCGTAACAAACTGGGCCCCCAGCACATTAGTGGCTGCAACTGTGGTAAAAAATACCAGACTTAATTTGGGATTAGAAAGGTCGCCGTATAAATTACTCCAAAACATCCTTGCCCGCAATAATTGCAGTGATACAATAATTGCATACGCAACGATGTTTAAGTAAAAGAGTCCATACGCAATACCATTAAAACCAAGAAGATTAGAGGCGATCGAAATTATGCCTGTTGACATTACCATTGCAAAATAAGCCGGATGGAATGTCTTGATTGTATTTCTCACAACACTCATTGCCAAATACCTCACTATTTAAATGCATAGGAATCTCAATTCCGTAGGGCAGCCCTTTAGGGTTGCTCTCTCCCGTGTGCCTGTTTATGCGGGGAAACAAGGTTAAAGCCTTACCCTACATTACCTACGGTTGCAATTTACAACCTGCAAGGGTATTTTATACCGACCACAACTGGCATTCCAAATAAATAAATTCATTAATATTTAACAATTTAATGTAACTATGTATAAGTATGAAACTTATAAAATATAAAAAAATATTATGGTTAGGAAATGGCAAGATGGTATTTCAAATATGATATGCTTATTTCAAAATTTAATGGATGAAGAGATTGTATTTTCGCTACGCTGTGATAGAAAGCCTTTGATTTTTGATTATCTTATACGTTATTATAATTATAGTGTTTTTGTAATTACCTGTTTTCTGAATATGGTTATTTGAGTAAACAAATTTTTGGAGGTAACGATCTATGGAAAAAGAAGTTATTACAAAAAATATGGTGATTAATGATGTTATAAAAAAGTATCCAAAAACAATTACGGTTTTTAGTAAATTTAAGGTAGATGCTTGTTGCGGAGGTGGATTTAGTATTGAAAAAACGGCTGGAGCGAGTGGAATAGATACGAATTCACTCCTTACAGAGCTTAATAAAGTCGTCGTAGCATCCGGTAAATAAAGTGTGTATATTTGTAGATGTAAGGCAAGGCTTTA
>SULG01000184.1 GCA_005524015.1 Candidatus Jettenia ecosi | reverse complement strand
GTTATTTTATTGTATCGGAAAGTTCCAAATCTTTTGACGACTCTGGAACTTTTATTGAGATTGAGTTTGGTAAATACCATTCGGATGAAAGGGAAAACGATATTGCAGTTTTTCAAAAAGATATTTAACGCTATAACCGGTGGCTCATATAGGATTATCCTGCAGAAAAGTGATAATAATTTTATCCTGACCACGATGAAAGGCGGAAGTATCGTTCCCTTGTCTCGGTTAGCCAAGAAGTTTAAATCTGTAAACTATTTGTCTCAACTTTTGCCTGCTCAAGATATAAAGGTTATTGTTCCCCTTTCAAAATTAGTTGAAGTAAAAAACATCTTGCACAATCTGTCGGATACTACACTAGAAAAGATAATTTCCCAAGAAATCAATCTGTTAAGGCAGGTAGATTTCTTGGGAGAATCATGTGTAAACTATAGTTGGTCGAATGAACATGGGATTATCATAGCCAACCCTATGGCTGCTTATTTGGGGGATGGATGGTTTTTGGGCCAAAAAGAATATTGGCTGACTAAGGGGGTTAATAAGGGTGATGAGCGATGGTTAAGCAAAAAAGCTATTGATGGTAAGGAGATTATTGAGTTTTTGCTTTACACTGCTCCAGGTTGGAAAGAGAGAAAGCTGCCATTTACTACCCAATTATCATATTCGGCATATCCAGCATTATCCGTGACGATAGATAATGTTACTGATGAGGCAGCTGAGTTTTCTGTTTTTTGGAAAGCGAATTCTGAATCTATTCGAGAAATCCCTTCTTTGCCAGGGTACGTTCTTGTAGATCAGACAATTATGCCTGGAATTTGGCCTAATAGGATGTCCAAATGGATACCTGCTCAAAATGGCGCTTTTAAGTTGTCCGGTCAAGAGATACCTGTGTTCATACAAAATATATGGGAAAAGATTCGGGATTTTACTGGGGGTGTAAAAGAGGACTTGTTAAATCGGCATAAGTTTATTGAGCAAAATGGTGAATTAATCCTATCTGTTAAACGTGAGGAATTTAATAGGGTTGGAAGGGTAATTGGGGTTCCTATATTTGCTTGTGGCAACTACCGGGTAGAAGCAATGGAAATTTCACAAAAGATTAACCCTAAGACTAAATTTATCCGTATCTTTAATGGATGGTTGCCGATAGAAATCATAAAGAGGTCTGGTATAGGGCCTTTGGGCAGAGCGAGTGATGGGACATCCTTAATTCCCATTACTCTTAACCCGGCTAAAATACTCACGCAAGATTCGGTTGATATTCCCGGTCCCTGGAGTCGTGTTGAATTTCCCAAGCTTGAGGTGTCGGAAGGCCATTCTCCTAAAGAGACCGCCATGTTACACCTTGAGTTTTTGCGCAAATGGGCTATTTCGGGCGGTATTGTGGGTACTTTTGAAGATTTTGGAGATGCTTTTTTATCAACTTTCAAGTTGTTTATCGAGGATAACCCGAATGTCAGGGTTTTGTTGGTTGCCTCCAAAAAAGACTTGGATAAATTAGGAGCAGGGTGGAATGATGTTATTGTTGCTCGGTTCAATGGCACTAAAAAAGACCCTGCTTTCAACCCCAAATGTAACGGGCTGTTTCTTGCTGCACCTATCGCCTTAGAAAACATACCCGATATTATTGACGCCACATGGGATATCCTTTGTTTATTGGAGGCCGATTCCCTTATAAAATCTGATTCATCTAAGCTTTTTAATAACTTAACTAATTGCCGGAAAACCCTTGTAGTCGGACAATTTTCTGGTGTGGAATTTCTCAACCGTAATGCTCATGTGGAAGCAATGAATCAGGTATTCCAAATGCCTCCGAACTTCTGTATCGTTTGGAAACACGGGCTGAGAAATCCCTATGAAAAGGCTGCTTCCATTCCGATTTATCAATCACAATCCCGGTCAAATATCGTTCGAAAGGATATTCAGCCTGCAGAGTTTACATTTGAATCAGCAACGGATTCCGGAAATTTGCCTATCCCGCCTAAACCAATTCCGGCTCAACGTACAATTGATACCCTGAGAGATTCAGTTAGACAGATTGAAGTTAGCTACTCCTGCGGTGAGGATACATTTCTCCAAAAGGCCAGGGAGCTGGTCAATTACCGGGAAGCATCGGCTCAATTTATCCCATTTATGTGCTATTGGCCGACCTATGGCTCTATGAACAGCCAGCAATTAAAATGGTATCTCTATTGGCGCTGGCAAGTTCGAGGCGGCAAATATCCCGATACTGACCTTTCTTACATTTTCGTTCATGTATATGAGTTAATAAACAATGTGGGTGTAAGTGATGCCCTAAACGGTTATGAGCAACTTTATAGCCTCTGGCAAAATTATCGAAGCCACTATCCTAAATTGGACAACTATTTAATTGATTGGATTGCGGATTATTTAGTAGTAAATAAGTGTCCAGTCGATCCCCTGCAGTTTTATATCATCAGATCTCGTGCGAAGAATTCTTTAATTTGGACTCACAATCCCGATCTTGTGTTACCTCAATATATTGGAGAATCGCTTAGTAATATGCCCATAGACCTTATTGATACACTTACAGACTATCGGTTCCTTAAAAGTAAATT
>SULG01000183.1 GCA_005524015.1 Candidatus Jettenia ecosi | reverse complement strand
ATTAACACGTTCAGCAATAAGCATCCGCCCTTATCGCAAACTTCAAGATGTCTGGAGAATGGTCGCACGCACTGCCTTCTCACAATTGCGGCGCTCATGGTTATCCCTCATGGGAACCGTGCTGGGATTAACCGTCATTTTCCTGGCGCCCATAGGAGGAATATTTGGATTCTTTACCGGCGCTGTCTCTTCATGGACGGCCATACTCTCATGCATCACACTCCTGATGATGGTAGCCACGTACACCCCAACACTTCGTTTTTTTAATCTGGGGTTGTACCGGGCGTTTATCTTGTCATTTACCGGGGCGCTCTATGTAGCAATGACGATATCCTCCGCTATCAATCATCTTCTGGGCCAATATGAATGGAGAGGCGCCCGCACGGAGACTTTCGTCAATGGCCACGATGTGAGATAATAACAAATCTTCACGAAATTTTCCTTAATTCCTGTTTTCATTTTTCATGCTTTTTTATTGACATATAGTAATGCCTTTGCTAATCTAACCACCGAAAATCGTTGGTTATCAGTAGGGCAAGGCTTTACAGGTTGTCCGAGAATGCAATTGTAGTCTTTAGTATATACTATATATTGTTTAAATTCTAACGATTGATCAATATACAGTATAGCTTTTGACCTGCAAAGTAATTCTCGGACAGCCTGTTTAGCCTTGCTTCCCCGGTCTGAATGTGCACGGGGGATAGCAACCCTAAAGGATTACCCTGCGGAATTAAAATGGTAGAGACGCAAGATGTTGCGTCTCTACAGGGACATACGCATCAAGCTAAGCGCCGACAGCTTGTTCCCAAACTCTTCCCCATTTCCATGAGGACATGGTTTGGGAACACACATGTACGAGAAACTCCGTTTCTCGAATCAATGGTAGAACAGGCATCTTGCCTGTTCTACCGTGATAAACCTGAGTGATAGTGTGTATGATTCCTCAGGAGAGGCAGGTTTCAAACCTGTCCCTACTCGAAACAGAGTTTCGAGGCAATTGCGTTCCCAAACAGAGTTTGGGAACGAGCCACTGAGCTTAGCTTGATGCGTATGGGGGTCAGGGGTGGGTAAAAAGAAACGTCGTTGATGAGAAAGGGCTAATACACTATGATATACTTTTTATTAGCAATAAGTCTTGTTCTTGTTATTTTATTGAGTTTTGCGATTTCCGGGTTGTGGGCAAAGTATGCGAATACTAAAATGATTGCGGCATTTCTCTTTCCGGGCATTGTGGTTCATGAGCTTAGTCATGCGCTCCTCTGTCTTGCTACAGGAACAACTATTAAAGAACTGAATTTATTTTCGTCGAACGGCGGTGGGATCAAATACGACAAGCCTAAGATATCCGGCGTATTTGATTTTATCATTACCTCAGCGCCCGTCTTCGGTTGCGCCTTTTTCATCTTCTTTATTCCAAAGATACTTTCACACCCTATCCATTTCAGTACTACATTTCCTTCTGAATCACCCGCTACCCTGAGTGGATTTTTCGCTTTAATTCAGCATCTTTACGATGCGGTGTTAGCTAATCTGAATACCTTCAGAAACCAGTTTCAGATAAAAAATATCCATCATAGTATCTTTTTATTCGCTATTATTATCTTTGCCGTTTCAATAGCGCCTCAAAAACAGGACATAAAATACCTTATCACAGGATTTGGGATTCTTTCAGGAATCTTCTTTTGCCTGGAGAGATTTGGTATACATCTGGCTCAAAATGCCTGGTGGAATTTTTGTCTGAAGGAGTTGTGGGTAATTACTGCCCTTACTATTTCTGTGCTGATACCCTTGCTTCTCATTACGTTAATTGTTATGGGGTTTGGTAAAGGGTACGCTTTGACTTTTGGGCGTAAAGGTTCTGGTAAAGGTACCGGTAAGGGTACAAATAAAAATACGAAAGGCGCTGGCAAACATGATACCAGGTAAACCAGAAATACTGTATTTCAGCAGCTTTCAGGCATCGGTTGGCCATGTATACATCGCAAAAAGCATAAGAGGAGTTTGCCGGATATCGTTCCCCTGCTCCACAGAAGAAGAGTTTCTTTATCCATTTCTCAAAAACCCATCTGCAAAAATTCAGAGAAACAATCCAATCCTCACGTATGAAATAGCTGTTTTAAGGGAGTATTTTGAGGGTAAACAGATAACCTTTGATTTCCTGTTAGATGTAAGCCAGGGCACGGTATTCCAAAGAAAGGTATGGAGCAAATTACAGGAAATCCCTTATGGCCAGTGCCAGTCCTACAAATGGGTTGCGGAGCAGATTGGATCTCCGAAAGCTGCAAGGGCAGTAGGTCTTGCCAATAACAAAAACCCTTTACCCCCCGTAATTCCCTGTCACAGGGTTATCGGATCCAATGGAAGTTTAACCGGATATGCCGCTGGACTTCCCATCAAAAAGCAGTTATTGGAAATGGAATATAACGCAGAACAGAGAAAAAACGGAGATGTAGGGCGAGGCTTTACAGGCTGTCCGAGAATATGGTTAATAAATAAGAGTAAAAGACAGAAATTGTAGATAAATTAAAATACCATCGATAAACAAGCCAGGAAAAGGTTAACATATTTTCATCCAAATCAT
>SULG01000182.1 GCA_005524015.1 Candidatus Jettenia ecosi | reverse complement strand
TTTTATTATCATATCATGAGAATCCGGTTATATCAGAAGTATCCAGAAAAGTTGGAGTTGTTCGTGATACGGTATACAAGTGCATCGACAAGGCGCTGGGAATGGGAGTGAAAAGCGCCTTGAAGGATTTCTACCATAGACCCAAAGAGCCAACCATAACCATGGAGGCAAAAGTATGGCTTGTGAACATAGCATGTAGTAAACCAAAAGATTTTGGGATGGCAGCGGAGCTCTGGACACAAAAAGCACTTGCAGAGTATGCTCGCAAGCATGCTCGAGAAGCCGGGCATCCATCGCTCAGAAGGGCAGGAAAAGCCACGGTAAATCGGATACTAAGAAATCAGACATTGCAACCCCACAAGGTGAAATACTATCTTGAAAAACGTGACCCTGCGTTTGCATCAAAAATGAAAGAGGTTCTGGTGGTTTACCAAGAGGTTCATCTGCAAAATACTTCTCAGCATAAAGATGACAAAGAACCATTGTACACGATTTGTATTGATGAAAAGCCCGGGGTGCAAGCTCTTGCAAATGTTGCCCCCGACCTTCCGCCTCAGCCCAATCAGTATTCTCAAATTGCAAGAGACCATGAATACAAACGGCTGGGGACTGCATCGATTTTAGCCGGTATAGACTTGCACAATGGCCATGTGTTCGCTCAAGTTCACCGCCGTCACAGAAGCAGGGAATTCGTTGAACTGTTGAAGGAAATAGATGCATACTATCCTGCTGATGCTCAAATTCGAATAATTCTGGACAATCATTCTTCCCATATTTCCCAGGAAACGCGGGCATATCTGGCAACACGGCCAGGACGGTTCATATATGTTCACACGCCAAAGCACGGGTCGTGGCTTAACTTGGCCGAAACCTTATTTTAGCAAAATGGCACGCACTTTTCTTCGTCATATAAGAGTGTCATCATGGGAAGAACTGAAAAAAAGAATAATGCCAGGCGTCCAAGAGATCAATGAGCAACCCGTGGTACACCGATGGCGTAACTTTGAATTTTTGTAACTATTCAGGTAGTTTTTAATATACGACATAATAGGCGGTCAAAATCTTTATTTTTTCCTGGATTTACACCTTCTCTTTCTTTAAGGTTTAAGTATGAAAGCCTTAACCCTACAAGAAGCATTGGAAATATATAATTCTGGCCCGGAAGCGGTCATAAAAGCACTCTGCGAATTAAGCACTGCTGTTGAGCGCTTAAAGCATCGTGTCAAAGAACTCGAGAGCCAATTAGCCCCCGAAATAGCAGCAACAGTAGCAAACCACCGAGCAGCGTGTTTTCAACAGATACAAGAATGTGCAATCAAAGAGCAAACGCAAACCAGGAGGTCAGAGAGGGCATCCCGGCCAAACACTGAAAATCGTTGACAATCCCGACCACATTCTCTGGCACAAGATTGACAAAAAGTGCGATTGTGGATACCGTTTGAAAGAGCAATCAGCGCAGACGTACAGACGTCGCCAGGTTTTTGATATACCGCCTGTCAAAGTCGAAGTCACTGAGCACAGGGCTGAAGTAAAAACCTGTCCCCAGTGTGGTCGAATCCATAAAGCGCCATTTCCCCAAGAGGTAGCAGCTCCGGTACAGTACGGATCAACCCTAAAGGCCATTGCTATCTATCTCAGGGGCTACCAACTTCTTCCTTCCCAAAGGACTGCTGAGTTGTTTGAGGATGTATTTTCCTGTCCAATCAGTGAAGGTGCATTGGATAGTATCCTCAAAGAAGGATCAGCACATGTGGAAGAACCGGTTGAAAGAATTAAACAACAGCTGAAAGCTTCATCGATAGTGTGTTTTGATGAAACAGGCATGTCTCAGAATGGGGATACGTATTGGTTACATTCTGCCAGTACAGAAGAGCTCACCTATTATTCAATCCATCAAAAACGGGGCAGGGAAGCTATGAATGCTATTGGCATATTGCCCGAATTTGAAGGAATGGCTATCCATGACAGTTTGAGTGCATATTTTACCTATGGACAATGTCGTCATGGTTTATGCAATGCTCATCATATAAGAGAGCTTACCTTTATCAAAGAGATCTCTAATCAAGTCTGGGCCGGTGAGATGATCGAATGTTTGTTAAAGATGAAACGCAAGACTGAAAAAGCCAGAGAAGCAAGTCAAGGGCAATTGAGTCAGAGGCAAATCAAGTATTTTGAGAGACTCTATCAATCGATTGTTGAAAAGGGCTATAAAGCGAATCCCCTCCAGAGAGACCCTCCTCTGGGAAGAAGCAAGCGGGGACGACCCAAAAAAGGTAAGGCCAGATGTTTGGTGGAGCGGTTTGACATCCATCGTCAAAAAGTCTTGGCCTTTCTGTATGACTTGAATGTGCCTTTTGACAATAACCTGGCCGAACGTGATATCAGAATGGCTAAGTTGAAGCAAAAGATTTCAGGCACTTTTCGCAGTGAAGAGATGGCTCATGGCTTTTGTCGAATCCGCAGTTTTATCTCCACAGTTCGCAAGCAATCCCGAAAGGTTATGGAGTCCATTAGAACTCTCTTGAGCGGTTCGCCATTCATCCCGGTTTCTGGATAAACGTGTCAAAGAACAAGAGCCGTACTAAAAAATCTGCTCGCTATTTATGCTGTTTTTGTAAAACTACCTGAGTAGTTACGAATTTTTAATGAATTAATTGTCTACATTTTAATGAAACGTTATACTAG
>SULG01000181.1 GCA_005524015.1 Candidatus Jettenia ecosi | reverse complement strand
CCTATGGGGTTGGGGGTAGGTTCCTTCTCCTCTTGAGAGGGGTTCGGGGTGGGTTAATGGCATAACGAAAAACTTTGAATTTCCCATACATTACATGAGATTGTCAACCAGGATATACCATAATTCTGATGAATTTATCTATATCTAAAGTTATTCATAAAATACCAATAAGATTCTCCCTACTTACGAAATATTTGAGAAATGAAATGAAGAGATAAAACTCATACCCAGGAAATTGAACTGGTATTACTGAGCTTGACATTTAAAAACATTATTGGTAAAGTATACCAATGGATAAGGGGAAACTTATAAAGCATGTTAAGGTTGTAGAGGATACGGGAAATATTATTGAAGTAAAATTACGACAGATAGAGCCTACCGATGATAAACCGCATGGATATAAATATTCGCTTGTCTATGTTGTGAAGGGTAAGCGAGTAATTGGTTATGACAATAACTTACTGTTTTACTTATTTAAGGGTGTTGGTAAATGACTTTTACAGTGATGTAGAAAAATTTAAAAAGAGAATTTTATGAAAGTAAAAAAATTTAAAATTGGTATAAAAAGCGTAAAAGAGGTATTAGATGACTTTGTAAAAACTGGCAAATCAATAGAAAGAGGTGAAGAAGTAAAGAAGGAAAAGACTATTTATTTTGAAAGTATTAAGGGATTCAGAAAGGCAATTACACCAAAGAGAATCGAACTGCTTCACTTAATTAGAGAAAAACATCCTAAAAGCATCCAGGAACTGGCAAGAATTGCCAAGAGAGACATAAAAAGCATTGTAACAGACATTAGCATATTAGCGGAATTAGGTCTGATTGATATAAAAAGAAAAAAGGATGGGCGTAAAGAATCTATGCCAGTGGTTGATTACAATAGAATAAGTCTTGAAATCGCGGTGTAAGATTGATGGAGTTTCTTTTTCGCAGATTATTATATATGGAATAATGATTACATTTTCGCTTAAAACAATGTCTATGCTATGGAAGTTTTTTTATTCCTAAAAAGGAAGGATGTTCCCAGAAGTATTGTTCTTAAAATGTGAGGATAAGTACCTAAGTGGTGGATTCTGCGGAGCGAATCCACCATAGCATCTATTTATGAAAAGAAAATACGGAGGACAAAGTCAATATATCTTTACAGGATTTTGCGCACGCCTCCTCGCCCCTATCGCTTTTCAATATTTCAATCTTTTACCCTTTTCGCCTTTCTCTGTGCAATTTGTGTTCTCAGGTGCTCTTTCCATAAATAAGAGGTTGATTTCTTTAGTTCAACCAGGGAAAACCATCCCTGCGGATCGGAAAACCACCGGTTAATCCTTAAACCTGCCTCATCGACCATTTTTTCAGCGCTTTCCCTTCTGAATTTCCGCGATATTTCTGTACGGATTGTTTCATCTTTTTCTATTTCAACCGTTAAATCTAATTTTTTTATCTTTACCGGGACCTTACGATTTGCCCGCAAATGCATCTCAATCTGATTCTTTCCCTCATTAAAAAAGGCAACATGATCGAAATCGTCTCTCTGAAAATTTGCATTGAGTTCTCTGTTTACCACACTGAGAATATTTTTATTAAATTTAGAGGTAATACCGGAAGGATCATTATATGCAAGTTCTAATGTCTCTTTGGGCTTTACCATGTCCAAACCTAAAAGGAATCGATCATTAGGCCCCATGAGGCGGGCAATATTTTTTAAAAAAGTAATACTCTCTTTTTCTGTAAAATTGCCAATAGTGCTTCCCAAAAAAATGAATAACTTGTTGCGATCCAACGGAATTTCCTTCATATGTTTTGTGAAATCAGCAACGATGCCTAACACCCGTAAGTCAGGATATATGCCTACTAATTCCTTTAAGGCCTTAGCGAGTAACGCTTCACTCACATCAACCGATACGTAACGGATATCAGCCAGGTATGATTTGTATGCTACCTCAAGAAGGGTTTTGATCTTTACATTTGCGCCGGAACCAAGTTCAATAAGATCCCCTTCCGGAAAATCTTCTATTATGGCGGAAGCAGCATCCTGTAAAATCGATAACTCTGTATGTGTTACATAATATTCTGGCAAAAGACTGATCTCTTCAAAGAGACGAGAACCATAGGTATCATAAAAATATTTACTTGGAATATATTTTTGCGTGGCTGTTAATCCCTTTAAAACATCGTTCTTTAAATCGTTACTATACGTATCACTCATACAATTTTTCACTTCAATACGATCAGTAGTGGAAGCGCTATACATAGATACAATCTCCTCTCTTACACAACTATTACTCTTCATAATAACAATTTTTTCCTTATACAGTTTTCCGATAGGCTTTTAACATTATTACCGTCTACATCTTTCAACATAAGCAAAGGCATCGGTAACCCCCATATGCATCAAGCTATAGTATTCCAAGTATGAAACCAAACACATCCTCAACAGAGGAAAGACTGTCCCGATGGTCATTGCGAGGGTCTTGTCCGAAGCAATCCTTTGTATGTTTCAGAAGAGATTGCTTCGGAAAAACCCCTCGCAATGACATATTTAAGGATTCCGTATGTTCCCTACACCTGCATACAACCAAAGATCAACTTTTGCCACGTTCTGTTCGGTTTCATCTCTTGGATGCTATAAAAATATTGTTTCATAAAAAAGGAGGTATACCCCCGGAAAAGAACAATGTGTGTCCATGTTCCCTTCTAATCCCCCCTAACCCCCCTTTAGAAAAGGGGGGAACGAGGGATTTCTCCCTTTTC
>SULG01000180.1 GCA_005524015.1 Candidatus Jettenia ecosi | reverse complement strand
TGTGTGAGTGTTTGAGAAAAGGGGGAAATGTGCAAGTGATTTAAAAAGGGGAAAATGTATAAGTATTGAGAAAGTGGGAGATAATGAGGTTATTTCTTTCGTTTCGGAAATGGGAAAGAGAATTAACAATTCCTGTGTCTCCGCTTTGATAGAGCTTCCCAAGTCCTTCCTTTTCAAAACACTCACATGCCTCCTCCTTTTCTCAATCATTCACATGTTTCCCCCTTTTCTAAAGGGGGATCAAGGGGGATTAAGATACTTCAGTCGCTCCTCCTTTGCAATGATACGATACTACTACTTATTACCCTTTTGGACAGCCCTTATCCATACCATACCCTTACGATCCAACAGTATTTTGAGCAACTACCTCTATTGCTAACGGTAACACGATGGTAAACGTGGCTCCTTTGCCGGGGCCTTCACTGAACACCTCAATTCTGCCGTTATGGACATCTATAATACCATAACATATGGCAAGTCCAAGTCCGGTGCCTTTTCCTGTTGGTTTTGTAGTAAAGAATGGATCAAATATCTTATCGAGATGTTCCCGTTTAATCCCCATGCCGGAATCTTTGAAAGTTATTTGTATAAATGTCTGTTTCCGGCAGGTAGATATAAAGATACTGCCGCCTTCTTCGGTCGCATGAAGTGAATTGATAAGCAAATTCAGAAAGACCTGTTTCAACTGCTGCGGATCTCCAATGATATCACAGGGTTCCTCAGAAAGATGGAGTTGTATCTTTTGGCATTTTGATTGAGATTGATGCTGAACAATGGAAAGAGCCTCGTGAATAATACGATGAATATTGATTTTTTCAAATTTTGGCTCCGAATGTCTGGAGAAATTCAGGAGATTTGAGATGATAGATTTACACCGGTAGGTTTCATCACAGATGATCTTCAGGTATTCAGGGAATACCTCAAAATCCCCACTCAAATTTTGCCCGTTACGATTCGGAATGGCCATAAACCGTTCAATTAAGCCTTCAGCACAACTTGCTACTGAGGCAAGCGGGTTATTAATTTCATGGGCTAGCCCGGTAACCAGGGTGCCAATACTTGCCAATTTTTCAGATTGTATTAACTTACGCTGGGTATCCTGTAATTTTTTATACGCTTCACGGATTTCAAATGTCCGTTCTTCGACTTTCTGTTCCAGGGTATTTCGTGCATCGATCAACTGTTTCGCCCTCGCATGAATAATTCTTGCTGCCTTGAGAACGATGAGAAAGAGAATGAGAAATAAAATACCCATTGCTGAACTTGTCATAATAATTGCTTTTTTCCGTGCTTTGATCATTTGTTTTTTCAATCCCGACATATCCTGATATATCTCTAATACTCCCACCTGGCGGCCTTTTTTATATCTATTCTCTTCCAGCTCGTAGAAAGGATAATAGCTTTCCAGCAAGGTTTCAACGACATGGGAACCTTTTGAATCCGTTGCGCCTGCCAGCCGTAGCGCGGATGCATGAATACCATGAATGGCGGAATCGAGATTTTTATTATTGCCGCGGTCAAGGGTAAATCCGATATGTTCGGGCACTGTACTATAAATGATATGACCTTCCAGATCGTATAAATACAGCTTTTTTATGTTTAACCCATATAAATTTTCCCGAACGATTTTGTCAAGTTTCCTGAATTGCTTATGATTCTTTTCCAGATCAACGTACTTGTCGAGCTTAAGGGTTGGATGAAGAAAATCTTTATAAATCTCATAGTTGAGATGAGCGATAAAATACCGTGCATATTCCTCACTTCGTTTCATCAGCTCCTGACTCTCCATACGCGGGAATATCCAGCCTACCGCCAGGCTGAGCAGGGTAATAACCACAAAACTGGTGATTGTATAGTACAGGATTAAGTTAAACTTTTCCGGGTGTAGAATTTTTTGAAATTTTGGCATGGTTTACGTGTTTCTCTGTTTTTTGATTTTCTTTGATTCTATCAGCAACCTTAGAGGATTCAAGATAATTTAGGTCTTATGTATCTATAGTTATTCTACTATATTTTTATGATTAAGCACGATATACCTGACATTCGGGAATGACAAATGGAGAATAGAAATGGCAGAAAATACGTGGGGATGATACTCTGCATGGACAAATATAGCATCCAACAGATGAAACCGAACAGAATGTGGAGAAAGTTGAGTCTTTGGCTCATAGGTAAGCGTATGAAATGGAGAGGATTCTTAACATGTCATTGCGAGGGTAGTGTCCGAAGCAATCCCTTGAATATTTTAGAAGAGATTGCTTCGGACACTACCCTCGCAATGACAGACAGGGTAATCCTTCTTCAGTTGATGATATGTTCGGTTTCATCATTTGGATACTATAATCTCAGTTCAAGATATACAGAGACAGGGTGTATCCACATATGCATCAAGCTAAGCTCTCGTAGATTGCTGGCTTGTTGCTGGCTTGTTTCCAAACTCTGTTTGGGAACAAGCGCTTCTGAGAAACTCTGTTTCTCGAATCAAGAAGTACCTGATCGTATGATCTCTCAGAACTATGGACTCTCGAAACAGAGTTTCCAGAAGCTATCCCAAAACCTATTTCTGTACGGAAACCTCTCTCTACTTTCAAATGATTCTAGAGTCTAACCGTTAGGTTTTTTGATAACTCCATACCGGGTGGCACGGACAAACCATGTCCCCGTATGTTTTGAACGGGGATCGTTTGTCCGTGCTTATTGCTTATTTACCTGCGTACATGGATATGGATTACAAAACACTGACAAACAAAGTTTGTCAGTGCCACCCTAGGAACCGGCTTACAGAGTATGAAAAATTCTCTGCTTATAA
>SULG01000179.1 GCA_005524015.1 Candidatus Jettenia ecosi | reverse complement strand
AAAATAATAACCCTGTCCATCCTGTCTCAACAAAGTCTTTTTATCCATGCAATATCAGGAGAGAGACGCAAAACCTTGCATCTCTACATCCTTTTTTCTTCGTGTACTTTGTGCTTCTTTCTTCGCGCACTTCGTGGTTTACCTTGTCTTTACCTTCTTCCGCTACCCAACTTATGGGTAAGGATGCGTTTTTAAAGGTGGATTCTGGGGGAAGCAATACGTTTGAAATTCCTATACATATACATCAAGGTTCGTCAGGAGCAGCATTATAACTGGAACTTTCCATTAGGTTTGGCGCTTTTCGCTATTCCCCTGTGAGAGTTTTTTCCAATAACTCAATTATTACTTTAACTATAATTTTAAGTATTCTTAGTTTAGCATATTGACAATATACCTATATATTTGTAGAATACGCCCGATTAAAAGGCAATGAGAATCCCTTCCCTTGAGGGAAAGAGAAGGGGATTAAAATATTGTCAGATAAAGATGTTCATTCCCGGATAAATATCTCTATTCTTAAACAGGAAAGGCATTTAATAATGATGAAAACATTACCTATGTTGTGTATATTCGCTCTTTTCAGCAGTGCAGGCATAGTGTTGGCTGATGGATTAGAATACAATACAGGGGAACGGTCCAGGGAAGGAGTTACTACTACCGAAAAAACTATACATAATTTGAATGCCGAAATCGATAATTTTACCTCGAATATCTTACAGCAGCTCATACAAAATGATAAAAAAAATATAGCAGTAAGTGAATTCTCCGATCTGGGGGGAAATATAACAGATATTGGAAAATTCATAGCCGACGAGATCATCACCCGTCTAATCCTATCGGGCAAATTAAAAGTTACCGAGAGAAAATATTTTAGCAAGATCCTTAAAGACCATCGATTACTATTAACAAAGGCATTAGATCCAGCCTCCACGCAAACCCTTCAAAATATCCTGGGAATTGATGCGATTATTACCGGAACCATTGTGGATCTCGGCACACGGCTGAAAATTAATGCAAATATTTGCAGCTCTGCTTCCGGTGATATATTTGGCGCAGCGCATCTGGAATCACCGGTTGACGATAATTTACGAAACCTCATAGAGCAGCAAACCCTTGAACCGCGCGAGAGTAATCTTAAAAACAAAATAGAGGATCTGGCGCAACAAATCACACAAAGTATGGTTGAATACAAAAAGACAAAATTAGTCATCATGGAACTACCAAACTTATCAGGAGAAATAACAAACCTCGGTAAATTCTTATATGAAGAACTAGTCTCTCGCCTGATGATGTATAAGTACTTTGATGTTATAGAAAAGAAACTGTATGATAACATTCTTGCAGAATCTGATAGAGATACCGTTTCCCTTACCTCTGATCTTTCAAAAGAAATCGGCAGGGTATTGGGCGCTGATGCTGTTGCTTATGGAACCGTTAGTAACCTTGGTTCTTCTGTCGATATCAATATTCGATTAATCACACCGGAAACAGCAATCCCTTTTGCAGTAGCAAGAGCTGAAATTACGAGTGATACCACCGTTAAACTATTACTTGAAATGCCGGAGAAGAATACGGCAAGCAGTACACAAACATCTTCCCTGGCAACGTTCATGGATGAAAATAAACCATTGCAAAAGAAAAACGCTGTTAAATCGAAGACGAAGATAAGCAGATTAAGAAAATCAAAGCGTATCTTTTTTGGGGAAGACTTTAGTAAATACCCGGTAGGAGAACTATTATCGAATTGGGGAGAGGGCATTTCAGTTACAGAATCACAAGGGAAAAAAGGTATAACCTCAAAAATTAGCGGAGAGAATACCTTAATCCAGCAGATAAATTTTCCCGATGATTTTCATTTCAGTTTCGATATAAAAGGCACAAGCTGGACATGGGGAACAATCTCCTTTTACAATTCGCTGGGAGACCGTTTTAAAATGGACTTACGGATAAAAGATAACCTTTTTTGTGTTAATCTCACGAATAAAGCAGAGGCAAAGGTAAGCTGCAATGCTGATAAATATAATAAGGTTTCTCTTATCAAAAAGGGTAAGGAGTATCAGGTGTATCTTAACGATGTCTTCGTAGCAAGCGACTCCTTTGAAAATAAGGAACATTTTGCTCATTTTAGTCTTACCTGCAGATTAGATACTGTCTCTCTGACAAATTTCGCCGGAACTGAACTATAGGCTCAGTCACCAATCTCAATGGTGTATATAATCCGCAGTTCATTAACTTCTTCACTTGTTTGAATGTCTGATAGCTTTTCGATTAATTTCTTAGCTGCGGAAATTGCTTGTTCTGTATCTTTGCGCGATGGTTCACCGTGGGGTAAAAGCCCATCCTCTGTCGGATACCTGCCCTTATAGATACTATTTAAAAATATTGCATCATCCATTGTTAAGCCGATACTCCATCCTTGTTTTTTAACCTCATTCAGCAGTTCGACGATATCGTGAATTCTTTCTGGTTTTTTACCCTTTTCCATAATAAGCGCTTTAAGCCCATTCTCAACAGATTGCTGACTATTATGATAACATGCCCCCGATATTTCCCATGTTCATAAAGAATCGTGGCTGATTCTAACTCATCCTTCGCCTCTTTTATCCAACTATCCGTAGCCTTTCTCATATACAGGAACCTTCCTTTTTCTACAACTTCTTCAATAAAAGGACTGCCAACAGAATATAAAAATCTCATTTCTTCTGGTGTGTAGACCATAATATCTAAGGGCAACGTTCTCTCTGAGAGCAAGCTCTCAACCTCTATCAGTCTGTCAATAAGGCGACTATTGGTATCTTTAACAATCAATTTTTAGAAATTAGTTTTACAAAACGTATTGCCTCCCCCTGAATCCCCCTC
>SULG01000178.1 GCA_005524015.1 Candidatus Jettenia ecosi | reverse complement strand
ATTTATAGATTGAAATTGAGATATAAAGAATTTTTATCCAAGTAAATGCAAGCTTTAGAAAAGGTCTTATTATATCACACTTTGTACAATTCATATCATAATTTGTACAATCATCAACGTATTTCGTATTTAACGATATAAATCACTTGACTTTATAATGTGTTTATTATAGACTCTGAAACGGATGTTGGGCACATCGTGATTTGTGTCCTTATTAATAAATTCTTATGAATTGAATTTAATAAAACATCCTTAGGAATGGAGTAAAATTTATGACTAAAGGAAATGATTCAAAGGAATTTTTTGAATTATTTAAGGCGCCCCAAAATGTGCAAAAGGAACAGGATAAAGAGGTTAAGCCTGTTACAGAATCGAAAGATATAAATCAAGAAAAATCCCATATATCAGAAGAAAAGGCGGTAAGTAAACCAACGGTTTCTGCCGACCCCTTAGAATGGATTAAAAATACCTGTAAAGAAGACACCGTTTTCAGGAAAAAATTGGAAACGTCCATAGTGCCGCGTGCTATCTCCGGTGTGCCTAAAGATGAGCTTGTTCCACGCAAAGATGAAATAGTATTACGGCAAGAGACCTTAATTATAGGCGCTATTGCGGCAACTTTTTTATCTATTGCATGTTTTTTTGTTGGACATAAAGTTGGATATAATAAAGGATTAACAAGCAGGGTAGAAGAATGGGCTGAAACGATAGAATCTGAAGATGTAAAAAGTACCCATTTTGGACAATCCAAGTTTGGAGATGGCGCCCAAAAGGTCGCCAACAAAGCTGGTTCTCAAAAAGCAGAAAAACAAGCTGAATCGCCTAAGCTTGTGGAAGTTCCTCAGAAGGCTGCAGGCAAAGCAATACAGCAGAAAGCAGAAAAACAACCAGAACAATCCGGGGCGATCATAAAAGATAAGTGGACAATACGCCTTGTTACGTATAAAAATACGCGTGATAGTATTGAAAAAGCAAAAGAGGTCGCCAGTTTAGTTAAGGATACACTGGGCTATGATGCTTTTGTCGTAAATGCTGGTAAATCAATTTTTGTTTGTGTAGGTGAATTCGAAACGAATGATAGCGCCGATTTAATAAGCACACAAAAGGTGTTAGCTGAATTACAGTATGAGAATAAAAAACAATTTGAGGGATGTTATCCCGTACGTATGAAGTAGAATTTAGGAGGAAACATGAGTATTGATAAGAGTTTAAAAACGAAGGGTAAACTGGTAAGGCCGAGGAATGTGCTTACAAGAATAGAGCGGATTAAACTGCTTAGGGAGGAAAAAAAATGGGAACCAACCATGTCTGTTTTTGGTATTCCCAAGGTAAAGGTACTTAAATTAAAACAGAGAGGAAAAGCAGAGAAAAAAGCTACGCCAGAGGCAGCCGCTGCTGCCGGCGGAGAAGTAAGTGCAACGGCTGGTAAGGAGAAGGCCAAGAAATAATGATTGCCCACAGGATGTCGAAACTAGACTCCTCGGGAATCAGAAGGGTCTTTGATCTGGCACAAAAAATGCAAAATCCGGTGAACCTGAGCATTGGTCAACCGGATTTTGATGTTCCTGAGGAGATTAAAACGGAAGCCATTAAGGCTATCGGGAATGGCGCTAATAAATATACCGTCACCCAGGGTATACCAGAACTTCGTAATGCACTGCTTAAGCAGTTGCAAAAGAGACGTAAGGTAGATGCAGGGAGTATCATGATCACTTCAGGAGTTTCAGGGGCATTAACGTTAGCCTTTATGGTATTGATTAATCCTGAGGATGAGGTTATCATTCCTGACCCTTCATTCGTTAGTTACAAACATTTGACTAATTTTTGTGGCGGGAAGCCGGTATTTGTCGATACGTACCCTGATTTTAAACTAACGGTTGAACGTATTCAGCCTTGCATTACAAAAAGAACAAAGATACTCATTTTAAACAGCCCTGCGAATCCAACAGGAGTAATGTATACTACTCAGGAAATAAAAGAAATTGCAGAACTTGCAAAAAAGCACAATGTCTTTATTATTTCAGATGAGATATATCATGATTACGATTACAACCATGAATTCGATAGTATTGGTCGGTACTATAAAAACACCCTAATTCTCGACGGATTTTCCAAATCCTTTGCTATGACAGGGTGGAGAATGGGCTTTGCTGCAGGGCCAGCCAGCATTATTAACGAGATGATCAAGCTACAGCAATATACTTTTGTTTGTGCGCCTTCTTTTGCTCAGTATGCCATCTCCAAATCCTTAGAGACCGATTTGAGCGAATACATTGCCAGCTATGAGAGGAAAAGGGATTTGATGTATGATGGGTTAAAAGATATATACCAGATGGTAAAACCAGGGGGGGCTTTTTATTTTTTTCCTCAAGTGCCATGGGGTACTGATGAAGAATTTGTAACTGCTGCAATTCAAAAGAACCTTCTTATTATCCCTGGCAGCGTTTTTTCCGAGCGCCATACACACTTCCGAATTTCTTATGCTGCCAGCGATGAGACTATCGAGCGTGGTATAGATATCCTTAAGAGCCTTGCCAGGCAATAAAATAATAATAATGTATAAGAATTAAATATTCTGATTTAATTGAAGATAACTGAGCTATTGAACTGACATTCAAGAGGTTCTCTTTTAAGCTAAGCTGAAGAACTATGTTTTAACGGCAGATAAGTTGCACCATCAAAGGCGAGATAATTTCTGAGTCCTTTTCAGAAGAAATATCTGTTGCATACAACACCCCAAGCCAACTTCCCCATAAGCGCTGCCTTAAGAAGTAAAATAAATCTTACCTTGTGGCTATAACCACATCTCTCCGGTTGAACACGGACAAACCATCCCTGTTCAAGACATACAAGGACAGGGTTTGTCCGCATACGCATCAAGCTA
>SULG01000177.1 GCA_005524015.1 Candidatus Jettenia ecosi | reverse complement strand
GAACAATACTCCAGTATGTGCGCCCTCTTGATGCCCTTTTCTGTATGGTTGCCATAGGTAGTGTATTCATTACCATTCCACTCTCTCGTAGTCAGGTATTTTTATCTATCTACCTGAGGAAATGTTTCTTATTTGTCCGTTAATTATTGGATATATCTGCTTAATCCTATTCTAATCTCCTATCACATCCTTCCCCCATTATTGCTCTACATATCAGTGTATACACACAAAATACTCGTCTTCCTCTTATCTGCCAATATCTTATGACTTTGCTTCGGCTTTACTTTAGTAAAGTCACGCTAGCAAAATTGCCTCTTCGCGCCTTTCTAAATCAATTTTCTCTATGAGCACATAATATAATTCTCTATCATTTTTCGGCCGAGGTTCAAAGGCATTGCTTATATACCTTGCATTTCCATCAAATCTATTAGATGAGCTGCCATAGATATTGTACAATGAAGACCAGTCAAAATTACCCAACGGATCTTTCATAATTAATAACATGGCTTCTTTTCACTCCTTTAGGGCATACGCGATTGGCCTTTTGCCAATCTTTACAACGCATAATTTTATGCGATAATCAAAGAAGTAGAAATCTTTGATAACCGATAAAAGCAGAGGAGGTCATAAAATTATGCAAAAACAAAAATGTTCTTTACCATTATATAGCAATTTCTTGATTGCCAATCAGAACCGATATTCTGGTGTAGAACTTTCAAAGGTAGCGCCTTTTGAAGATATCTGTCATGACTCAGTCTCTCGTTTCTTAGCGAGTTCAAACTTTACTCCTTCACAATTGTGGAATCAGGTTAAAGGCTTTGTTGACAAAACAAAGGGATATGTAATCTGTGATGATACCCTCCTTGATAAACGATACTCAAAAGTCAATGAGCTAGCTAAAAACAGTACAGTGGAAAAGAGCATAAAATCATTAATGGTATTTCTCTGGTAAACTTACTTTGGACAAAAGGCGATGAATTCATTCCGATTGATTACCGGGTATACCAGAGAAAAAACGACGACAAGACCAAGAAGGATCACTTTCATGATATGCTCCAAAGAGCCAAACAAAGAGGATTTACCCCTCACTATGTTCTGATGGGTGCATGGTACTCAAGTATAAACAATCTCAAATTCATTACGAAGAAACTCAAGTGGAACTTTATCTGTAATTTAAAATCTAATCGACAAGTTAGCATGAGCCAAGGAACCTCTCTTTCTTTAGCTGACTTAGATCTTGTTGAAAAACAAGTAAGGAAAGTCTGGTTGAAGGAATATGGGTTTATCGTAGTTTGTAAGATAGTCCACACAAACGGAGACATTATCTATTTGGCAAGTAGTGATTTAACCTTAACCGATTATGATACGTTTACTGAACATTTCCATCAGAGATGGAAAATTGAAGAGTTCCATAGAGGTATTAAACAAACAACGGGAATAGAGAAGCGCTACTCCACGTTAGCAACTTCTCAACTAACCCATATACTTGCCTCATTTCTTGCTTTTTTGAAATTGGAAATAAGGCGTATCAAAGAGCACATATCCTGGTATGAGCAAAAAGCTTCTCTTACCAGATTTTCTGTTACTCACTATTTATTAGTAAATGCGTAAGTCCTATCCTTGATATACCATATCTTTACCTTTTCAGACAGTCGCTTAAGGAGGGAATATTTGAAGATGGTTTTTCGTTTAATATTGAATAATTATTTTTGTATAATATTACATTTTATAGAGGTAAAGAAGATTGTAATTGTATGGAATTTCTCTGTTTTATTTAACTTGATTGGCGTATAGATGAAATTAAAGGATGAGATACGAAGCCAGGTTCTATCGAAGGTAAAGAAGATCGTTATCAAGATAGGGACAGGAGTTTTGACCACTGATAATGGATATTTGGATAAAGAGCAGATCAAGGGCCTGGCAGGGCAGGTTGTAGAATTAAAGAAGATGGGATACTGTGTGGTGGTGGTAAGCTCCGGGGCGATTGGTTCAGGGATGGGGGAGCTTGGTATCGGGAAGAGGCCAGGCACATTGCCGGAGCTACAGGCGGTAGCTGCAATTGGTCAGAGTAAATTGATTAGTATGTACGATGCGTGTTTTAAACTCCACGGTTACCATGCAGCTCAAATACTCCTTACCCGTGAAGACTTTGAAGACAGGCAAAGGTATTTGAATACCTGCAATACGATTCATACACTATTTCAACTCAATGCCATCCCTGTAGTAAATGAAAACGATACCATTTCTGTGGAAGAAATTAAGTTTGGCGATAACGACGCTCTCTCTGCAATGGTCACAAATCTCCTGAATGCAGAATTACTTATTATCCTCTCTTCTGTTGATGGGCTCTATGACAGATGTCCAACAGCGAAAAATAAAGCAACGGTTATTCCCTTTGTAGAAGATGTTTCTGATGAGATTAAACAATTGGCATTTAACTCAAAAACACAAAGAGGCGTGGGGGGAATGCAGACGAAGTTAGAAGCTGTATCTGTTGTAGTAAAAGCGGGAGAAGCGGTGATTATCGCAAATGGGAGAACAGATAAGATATTAAAAAGGGTTGTGCAGGGTGAGGATATGGGTACCTTGTTTCTCCCGAAAAAGGAAAAGCTTGCAAACCGTAAGAGATGGATCGGTTTTACTATAAAGCCAAAAGGTAAAATCTATGTTGATGATGGGGCTATGAGCGCCTTAACCGAAAAAGGGAAGAGCTTGCTTGCTACAGGCATCGTATCGGTAGAGGGCGCTTTTGATAAAGGAGATACTATTTCTATTTGTAAAAAAGGGGATGGAGCGATGTTTGCTAAAGGCCTGACAAACTATTCTTCTGAGGAGATTGAAAAGATTAAGGGATGTAGTACGTCTTCTATTACTAAAATACTTGGTTATAAACTCTATGATGAGATTATTCATCGGGATAATATGGTAATTTTGTAAATAGATTTGGACATATTGGACGCGGATGAACACAGATAGACGCGGATTGTTTAGATGCTTTTT
>SULG01000176.1 GCA_005524015.1 Candidatus Jettenia ecosi | reverse complement strand
CTTATAAAGGATTGCTTCGGACAAGACCCTCGCAATGACTGGCGGGGTAGTCTTTCCTCTGTTGAGGATATGTTCGGTTTCATCATTGAAGTACTATAATCCCGTAGGGATGTCATGATTATAGAAAAAACAGAAAAAAGCCCTTCAACCCCTAAGGGGTGACATGGGATATCCGCATTGAAATGTCATCCCTTCGGAATTTCATGGTAGGGTATATTGTACCCAGAATTATTTCGCACTTTCGGGGTTGAATGCGGTATGTTAGGTTTCATACAAAGGGTACTATAGATTATAGAGTATCTGTCATTGCGAGGGTTTTATCTGGAGCAATCTTTTAATCCCCCTTGATCCCCCTTTAGAAAAGGGGGAAATAGGTGAGTGATTAAGAAAAGGGGAAAAATATACGAGTGTTTTATACATAGCGACATAAGTTTACAACTCCCCGATAACTACATTCGAGGACAAGCGTCTGTCATTCCGGGCTTGACCCGGAATCCGGTATTTTTCTGGATTCCCGATGTAGTTTATCCTCGTGAAAGCGGGGGCGGGAATGACATACTTGTCCCCGTGAAAACGGAGATTCGTATCTGATTAATGACGCTGTGTATAGAAACAGATAATCTAAAGAAATATGTATAAAACATTACAAAAATATTTTGGCTATACAAGCTTTTACCCCCTTCAGGAGGACATTATTAAGGAAGTATTGGCACAAAGAAATGCCTTTGTCCTTATGCCGACAGGGGGTGGTAAATCCTTATGTTATCAACTGCCTGCCCTCCTTTTTAGCGGTGTGGCGATTGTCGTCTCTCCCCTCATTGCCTTGATGAAGGATCAGGTGGATGGATTGCTTGCTAACGGTATCCCGGCAATATTTATTAATAGTTCATTGAGCTATAGTGAAATTGATGCAAAAAGGCAAAGTTTATTAAATAATGAAATAAAGATTCTGTATATTGCACCAGAAAGATTATTTATGCCAGAATTTCTGCAGTTTTTGCAAGGGTTAAAGATTTCCCTGTTTGCAATTGATGAATCACACTGTATTTCAGAATGGGGACACGATTTCAGACCCGAATATCGTCAGCTGGAGATATTGAAGGAAAAATTCCCCAAAATACCTGTTATGGCCCTGACAGCTACCGCTACACCTGCCGTTCAGAAAGATATTATCTTACAATTGAAGTTATCGGATTGCAGGGTTTTCAAGGCAAGTTTTAACAGGAAAAATCTGTATTACCAGATTAAATCTAAAGATAACCCATATCATCAAATACTCCACTATTTGAAAAGTCGAAAGAAGGACTCGGGAATCATCTATTGCCAAAGCCGTAAAGCCGTGGAGAGTTTAACAACGAGCTTGCAAGCAGAAGGATATCGCGTCCTGCCATACCATGCAGGTTTACCCGCTGAAGTGAGAACAGAAAATCAGGAGCGGTTCATCCATGATGATGTTGAAATTATCGTGGCAACGATTGCCTTCGGTATGGGTATTAATAAACCTGATGTACGATATGTGATCCACTATGATTTACCGAAAAGCATCGAAGGATATTACCAGGAAACAGGACGTGCAGGAAGGGATGGATTAAAAAGTGATTGTATCTTGCTCTTTAGTTACGCGGATAAATTTAAGATAGAGTATTTTATTCAGCAAAAGACAGATGAAAATGAAAAGCTGATTGCATACAAACAGTTGAGGGACCTGACAAACTATTGTGAGGGCAATATTTGCCGAAGAAAGTTATTGCTGGATTATTTTGGCGAAAAATTCGATGAACCGAATTGTGACAATTGTGATGTTTGTTTGGAGCCAAAGGAACGATTTGACGGAACAATCGCCGCACAAAAAATATTATCATGCATTTATAGAGTAGGTGAACGATTTGGAGTAAATTACATTATTGATATCTTACAAGGTTCGAAAAATCAAAAGGTATTGCAGAACCGGCACGATACGATTAAGACCTATGGTGTAGGGAAAGAATATACAAAATCTCAGTGGCAGGCGTTTACCCGCGAGTTAATTCAATTAGGGTACATAAAACTTGACGGAGATAAATACCCCGTCTTAAGGCTAAATGAAAAAAGCCAAAAAGTATTATTACGCAACGAAAAGGTATTTTTGACAAAACCCGAAGAACCACTTCACATTCCAAAGGATGAAAGGGATGGAGATTACGACCGTACCTTATTTGAACGTTTAAGAAATCTCAGAAAAACACTGGCTGACAAGGAGTTTGTGCCCCCTTATATTATCTTCCATGATACCAGTCTTAAAGAAATGTCTACCTATTATCCTCAAAATTTGCCTGATTTACGGAAAATAAATGGTATTGGGGAACAAAAATTACATAAATACGGAGAGTTTTTTCTCAAGGAAATTACTGATTACTGTAAACAACACCATATCGAACCGAAACCAATTATCCATAAACATCCCGAACTTCCTGTAAAACAGCCAAAGACTCTCACTACTCAAACAACCTTAGAACTTTACCGGCAACATCTTACCCTCGAAGAAATTGCACAAAAAAGGAATCTGGCGTTATCCACCATTGTTTCTCATATAGAAAAACTCATTTTAGATGGCGAGGATATTTCAATAGACGGCTTCATAACCCCTGAAAAACAGCAGCATATCAGGCAAACCCTGGAAGAGTTAGGCATGAAGTTCATGACCCCGGTAAAAGAAAAACTTGGAAACGACTACTCCTATGAAGAGATAAGATTGGTTAGGGCAAAAATGATGAGTAAATGCTGAAAAGAGAGATATAGTACCCTTTGTATGAAACCGAACATACCGCCTTCAACCCCGAAGGGGTGAAATGATTATAGATAAAACATTACCATACCATCAAATCCCGAAGGGATGACATATCAACACAGATATCCCATGTCACCCCTTAGGGGTTGAAGGGCTTTTTTCTGTTTTTTCTATAATCATGACATCCCTACGGGATTATAGTACTTCAATGATGAAACCGAACATATCCTCAACAGAGGAAAGACTACCCCGCCAGTCATTGCGAGGGTCTTATCCGAAGCAATCCTTTGCATGG
>SULG01000175.1 GCA_005524015.1 Candidatus Jettenia ecosi | reverse complement strand
ATAATTACCGACATTCATAAGAAAAAGATAAAAGTCCTCTTAGAATTATACAGTAAGGAGATTGCCTGATAATGAAGTATATGATACCGGTTATTATGGTATTGTGCCATTTTATTGTTGCGACCATCCTCATGGCCCAGGAAACCAAAGATGCTGTGAATAAGCATATTTTAGTTGATACAAAATGTTCCCGATGCCATACGTTAAAAAGGGTATTCATCATACCAAGACCTGTAGAAGCATGGAAGAATATTGTGGAAGAAATGAGGGATAAGAATCCTGAATGGATTACATCTGAAGAAGCTCAGCAGATTATCAGCGAAATTGTAAGTATATTGCCAGAACGAATCAGGGCAGCAACGAGTGAAAGAAAGGATTATGAGGATGCAAGGCTTTTATTTGTAGACCGGTGCACTTCGTGCCACTCCATAAACCGGATTCTACTGAAGGATAAGACTGCCGGGGAATGGAAAGAAACTGTTGAGCGCATGCAGTCCGAGGCTTCTGAATATATAACCAAAGAGGATGCCAGCCGAATTACACAGTTTTTATCAGAAAGAGCCGATGTGCTGAAAGAAGATGCCGGAGGCAATATATTTGTTGCGAAATGCCTTATCTGTCATCCTGGAGAACAGATACTTCTTGAGACGCATGATAGGGCTGGATGGGAGAAGATTGTCAAAAAGATGCAGATGATAGCACGGGATACACTTCCTTCGGCCAGATTTGGTTACGAGGAGGCCAAACTGGTGGTGGACCTTCTGGTAAAGACTCAGGGGCAGAAAACAAACAATAGTTCCACACAACCCTAGCAAACCGGGAAAAAATATACAAAGAGAAAGAGATAATGTATAGGAACTTCAATTCTGTAGGGCAACCCTCTAGGGTTGCTATCCCCGTGCAGATTTTCAGGCAGGGAGTTGAGAGCATCTTATACATCTTCGGATATAGGACAAATAACCGTAGGGGCATGTTGCAACATGCCCCTATTCAAATTTCCATTTATGAGTAGGGTGGATTAAGGCGTTGGTTTTTACGCCGAATCCACCCATACTATTTCCAGAAAAGGCTGATTCGCTATCGTTTAATCTGCCCTACCGCAAACCCGCTTCACGAAAATGAAATTCCTCTACAATCAAGTTAGCTGAAGAAATATATCTCATCTATTTTTTGCCTTCTTTTGCTCTGCTCTACAAATTGGGCATTCAAGGAAATTTTCATCGCATTCGTCGCAATGAACTATGAGCATTTCTTTTGGCTCTTTCTTGCATTCCGGGCATTTCATCTTCCATTGTATTGGGTGATATGCCCTTCCCTTTATAGGTCTTACCCGTGTCAATTCGCATTTGGGGCATTTACCTTCCGTCGTCTCTGTCTCAGATTCTGCAGTGGCAATTTCCTTGTGTTTGTGTATTTCTTCGGCATATGAAAAACTATTTCCCCATACCATTACGCTAACAGACAGAATCGCAGGTGCAGCTATTCCTATAAATTTCTTACTCAACATTTTCTCTTCTCCCTTCATAAAAAATGACATATAAAATACCTTTCAGCAAAAAGGTATCCTTAAGTTTTATATGAGTGTGCTCTATAGCATAATCATAATTTGTTTCCTCCTTCCTGTAAAGGCTTTTATTACAAAGAGTATCATGGGAATACGTGTTCGGATATGCTCTTAGAGTGTATTGTTAGCAATGATTGACTTGGGCCTTTGCAGTCATGAGACCCCAAAGCCAGTTGATCTTGTATCTCTCAACTCTTACATTACGGTAACCAGCGCCTTGAAGTAAACGCTCGCATGCACTAAGCCCATACATTTTAAAATGTGCACGATTAAACATACGAAGAAATAAATCACAAATACGACAGACAATATAATCATCGCACCAATCAGTAATTACGATTCTACCCTGAGGTTTAAGTACACGGGCGATCTCCAACAAACATGCTTCAGGCTTGCGTAAATAGTGAAAAGCGTTACAGGAGACTACTATATCGAAACTTTTTGAGCGGAAGGGCAAATGCTGTGCATTGCCAGTAACAAGACTGCATGTTTTGATTTGCTTATTGCAAGCAACCTTGAGCATTTCTTTGCTGATATCTATCCCGATTAAATTAACCGAAGGATATTTTATGGAAATTAACCGGAATAATGCACCTGTACCACAGCCGATATCCAATACTGTATCAGTTGGTTTAATATCCAATCGCTTTAGTGTCTCTTGAAGGGTTGCGTTGATATAAAAGGCCCAATGCTTATCATATTGAGAAGCAAGATTGGCGTATTCATTGATAACAGCGTGCTCATTGTTTTGTGTATGGTCAATATTACCCATAATTAATCCAGAATACCGCTATTTATTATAAAAAGGAAACTTTTCGCCCGTTCCAACGCTCTGCGTTGGAACGTAACGCAAGACGCTCTGCGTCACATACCTACCATATGATCGGGTCTAATTCCAACATTGAAGCATCATTGTTTCTAAAATTCCTTGCGCTTGAGTAAATCCAACTGACAGGGTCATCCACATAGCCTCTTCTTACCGGATTGTAATGAATATACTCTATTTTTTGCCGCATCACTGCTTTAGATTGTATTCGCTGCGGATGAAACCCCTCTTGCCATAATTGGTGTGTTCTATCACGTTTAAAACCCTAAAATGTTTATACCGGCTTCTCATATTCAACATCCAGTATTACAGGACGCAGAGCGTCCCGTGGTGCATTCCAACACAGAGAGTTGGAACGAGATGATGAATGGACGAGATAGTGCATTCCACGCAGAGTTGACTCCAAAATATAATCCTGCACGAATTGCAATAAACAAAAGGATTTTCCATAGCAAAAATCGCCAATTTTTGTATTATCGAACAAATTAATTCTATTGTCTTACAAACATCCCATTGGGTGAGAACAGCAAGGAGAGTTGTCCTCATAATTCCTTTTACTACAATACAGCAAGTTTTTAATTCATTTAGTGTCTTTGTTTTGGCTTCTGATAAAAATATTATTGTAGTGATACTCGATATATTTATTATCGATGTGCTTTAAAATCAGTTTTTTTCCTATAAATTCATCGTTAAGATTACAA
>SULG01000174.1 GCA_005524015.1 Candidatus Jettenia ecosi | reverse complement strand
GGATACTATATGTATATCCGGAAGGAAAGCGGTTAATATATGGGAAGACCAGAACAGAGAAGTTTGAAATGTAATGTGGGGTATCGAAACTTTCTCTTACGAGGACTGGAAAAGATCCGTGCAGAGTTTAAACTGATGGGTATTGGATGGAATTTAAAAAAGATGCTGAAAATGGGAATAAGGCCCACCACGGTATAAGGTAATACGAGGAAAACAAGCCCTTGTTTTGGTAGTTTAAGGAAGGCTGGTGGAAGTAAGCCTATGGAATCATGAAAGGTCTTTGGAGGAAGTGTGTATGTATCTGACATTCAAGAGGTTTTCACGAATATCTAGCGTGACTTTACTAAAGTAAAGCCGAAGACAAAGGCGATTATCTCAACAATACAGCTCACCTGCCGCTATCGAGCGGTAGCGGAACAGTGGTCAGTTATAGTGCTCTTTGTCAGACGAATTCAAATATCTATCTTGCTATTATTAGAGCTTCTTTCACTTCGTGAGGTAGTTTGACAAGAACAAAATAGGACTGTGGATAAAGATAGTCTTCACCGGGTTCAACAACTCTAATATATCCTTACTTTTCGGCATCGTCGTCCGGAAGGACTTGATAAATCTTGCGTATTTCCAACTGGTTCGGCTTTTTATTGCTGGGCTTTACCCAAATAGTGAAGAACTAAGCACCCTTCTTGGTCATGCATGCAAAGTTCTTTTCAGCAATCTCAGTCAGCTTTCGAAATTCTTCTTTGGGGCTAAATTCAATGAGGACGGTGCCAGCCTCAGCGGTCAGCGTGTGCCCTGGCGCCATGTAATACATCTCTCCTGCATGAAATCACTTCTTCATGATCAGCGTAGTGAACAATCATACATCCTGCTAGGAGGTATCCCCAATGAGGACATTGACACCGGTCATCAGGGAGGCCTTTGAGTAGCTCCGCGTCATCGAAATCCGATAAATACGTTTCATATCCAACGCGCATTTCACCCCACTCGGCCTGTCTCCAGATTGATACTTCAGATGCAACCTTGGTCTCGAACCCCGATAGCGATGCATGGTTACCCTTAGAACTGTGATTTACCATGGAAGGTGCCCCTTTTCGTGTTAGTCTAATTGCCGAACGCCCCGGTTTAGCGGTGGCGTGATACCGTGTGCAACGTGCCGCGAACGCATAATGAAATGGCACACTTGCCACGCGCCCGCGATGCAATTTTACCATCTGATGCAACTAATAGCTAGGCCGATATGCGCCGCGCAGTAAGGTCTTCATTGTTAAGTTTCCAAACTTCGACATCGTCCAAAATAAACTGACTGTGCAACGGAACATAGTATTCGGCGAAAGTTTCTGGCTGCCGAACACCTTTCTTCGAGATCGCGGACACGAATACCATTTTCAGAAACTCTTGGGCGCACTATGGAAGTACATCATTGCTTCGTTGAGCGTGGAGATCTTCGCGCTCGTATGTTGCCTCCCTCGGTCCAAGAGTAGTACTTACACTCGACCAACATCGCCTTGTTTCCGAGGTCGAAGCGATGCGCCCTTTCGCGTCGGCTGTTTAGGCATACTTCCACGCTATACTCGTGCGTTACTACAAACCCCTCGCGCACCAGATACTCGCCGAAGCGCTTCATGAACTGCTCGCCTCACTCTCGATTGCTTATGATCTGTTGGCTCTAACGCTCCGGTTCAGCAACAGCACCATTCGCTGCAACCAGTTGTTAGGCGCTTTGGAGTACAGAGAAGACATAGCTGTAGCTATCCTCTGAACATTTAAATACTTCAATCTCCTTGATGATCTCGACTACAAAATCCTTGATGGATGCTTCTGGATGCTCGATAAGCACTTTCACACGCGGCTCAAGAACATCATATAGTAGCCTTCCACCCACGTCTCCTTGGGAAACGTATAAGTATTGAGTACCTTATACCCTGCGGTTTCGGCTACCGCGATGTTATAATGAACAGATTGCACGTCCGGATAGCCAGACAGGAAGAACACTCCCGTACCGCATTGGGAGCCTGCTCGCGCAGTCACTCTTTCTCATTCTACCTATTGACTTAAGTTCTCTAATCTCGCCCTCGAAGAATCGCAGCAGCAGGGTCGTCAAGGACACTCGGTAGTATTTCAGTGAGAGCATCATACTTCGAAACGTCGAGTATTCCCCACTCTAGAAGACCTGCGAGATAAGAACGCCACGCAATGGCAAAGCGCTCAGGCAGCTTGCCATTAAAATGGTCAATGTCGCTTTGGATCCGATTTTTTAATTCAGATGTTATTTCCTGATTAGTCATATTGATTTGATCCTTTTTATCACTAAGGGAGTCTTGGAACCGTGGTATCAAAGTTCCTGCCTATGATCCTTATCTGTTGAATTCGACGCGCAGTATCTGCACCAAAAGCCCGTCGAATCGCGCGTTGGGCAAGATCCCATGTCATACCTGCCTGCTGCCGTACATCTGCAATGACGTGAGGCGCTTGCCCAGCACCCTCCAAGATTCGACGTCCCAATGCACCCGATATATCGCGTGAGGTCAAATTAGAAATACTCTTTAGTTCAGTTCTAACTCCGTCAACAATGAAATCGGCAGTACGCACCCCTTGCCGGGAAGACGCCGCTAATGCCCTCACAGTCCGTCCTTCATTAACTAGCATTTGAGCAATCACCATTTCCTCAGTCGATAGAGTTCTTCCACTGGCCACAATTAAGCGTCCCGTCCCTGTGCCAGGGCTGACCTTGATTGGGAACCGTGCCCCGACATACCACCATGCGAGAGCCTCGGCCAGATCGGCAGTAGCCTTTAGATCAGCAAGATCTTGATCGCGCTTCTGACGGATGTATGGCATCAGATTCGGAATCGTTGTTTCAGAAAGTATCGTAGGGAAGATAATGCCATCCCTTAAGTAGCAGGCATAATTTAGTCCGATGTTAATCGACATCGCATTAGCGTCCGCCATCGCCTCTTGAGCCACAGCCTCCGACCGGTAGACAACCTTGGCGTGCTCAATAACAGAGCCACTCAACGGGTCTTGGTCCATGAAGAAAGTGGCCTTTGGAATTGAGATGCCATTCTGGCCGGTGGTATTTGTGCGCGGGATCAGTGTAATATCGGGGCCTAGAGGAGCCGATTCAATACGCCGGATGGCGCGGTCGACATAGTTAGATTGTTGGGAAGCGAGACCTTTGATCGGTACAGTTTGGTCGAACCGAAGAACATCCTTAGTGGGTGGGCCGTAGTCAAGGTCTAGCAATTCATATGAAACATACCCCTCAAGACTTTTGTTATTAATAAAC
>SULG01000173.1 GCA_005524015.1 Candidatus Jettenia ecosi | reverse complement strand
TATTTGCATACTGAAAACCCCTGTATACAAAGATACAGGTACAAAAATTTGTGGTCAGGTACTTACCATGAAGATGATCTCTATTTCAAGCCCGAAGGGCTGTCATGATTATAGATAATGAATTACCGCAAAATCAATAACCCGGAAGGGGTGAAATACTTATCAGAAAACAACGGCAAATTCCCAGGCAATGACCGGTATACACGGGTTTTCCATGCCACCCCTTCGGGGTTCAAATCCTTTCTTCTGCTTTTTTGCTATAATCATACCATCCCTTCGGGATTATGAGACAAAAACACCTTGATACTCTGTCACGCCGTTTCTTTGGATTCTGTCTTCTGAATTCTCTATTCTGTTGACAAAGAGAATGTACAAAAATTTGTGGTCAGGTACTTAGTAAGGCTTCCCGGGTTCCCCTTTTCTCAATCATTTATCCATCTTCTCTTTTTCTAGAGCTTATTATTTTGTAATCATGAATTTTCCGATAGATAGTACGTCTGCTTATGCCTAATAAACGAGCCGCCATTGCCTTATTCCCTGAGGCTATTTTAAGAGCCCGGAGGATTGCCCGGGGCTCATCAACTTTCATATCTTCGATACAAGAAGTTTTTGTTCCAGCGAACCCTTTAAAGGCAGTTGGCAGATAATTAACAGTGATAGTCTTTTGATGACAATGGATAAATGCATGTTCAAGGGTATGTTCGAGTTCCCTCACATTGCCAGGCCATTGATATGCCATAAATATCTTTTGTACATCCGAAGAGATAGCCACAATCTCTTTCTGGAATTTTTTATTGAATTTATTCATAAAATGATTTACCAGAAGTGGTATATCTTCCCTTCTGTCTCTTAAGGGCGGCAAGCTTACCTCCACGACCTTCAGACGGTAATAAAGGTCTTCCCTGAACTTACCATGTCTGATTCTTTCTTTGAGATTCTGGTTCGTTGCTGCAACAACCCGGACATCTATCCTGACAGGAGTAGAATCTCCCACACTCTCAAACGTTCTTTCTTGTAATACCCTTAAAAGTTGCAGTTGCATCCTGGGCGATATATCGCCGATCTCATCGAGAAAGATCGTCCCGCTATTTGCCTCCTGGAATCGACCAGCCCTATTCCGGATAGCATCAGTAAAAGCGCCTTTGACATGCCCAAAAAGCTCACTTTCAAGTAAACCCTCGGACAATGCTGAGCAGTTTACCTTAATAAAAGGCTTACTGCTTCGTTCTCCTTCATAATGTAATGCCCCGGCAACTAATTCTTTGCCGGTACCACTTTCTCCGGTAATCAAAACAGTAGTTTGAACATCTGCTAAATTCTCAATGAGAGAATACATTGTCTGCATCTTTTTACTTTTCCCTATGATATTATGAAATTGCTGACGTTCTCTTCTGTCGCGTTTAGGATTTTCCATGTGTGTTTCATCTCTAATTATTAAAACCGCCCCTGAAAATACTCCTTTGTTACCGGGAAGCGGGTGGGTGGTAATATTTACAACCTGCTGTGGATGAAATTTATGTTTACACTCGAGGCGATATATTTCTACAGGCTGTTTTTCATGAAGGGTTTCTTCAAGCGATTTAAGACATTGTCTGCTACAAAAATTTGATAAAGAATTTATTGGCTTTCCAATGGCATCTCTCGTCAGATTACAAATAGTTTTTGTTGCCTCATTGATCTCGATTACCGACAATTCCTTATCTACCGTAATAATAGCGTTCCTGACACTACTGAAAATAGCCTCCAGATTTAACTGGTATTTTTCCTGTTCATCCACCCCTGTTTTGTACTGTAATGCTTTCCTGGTAACTTTCAATAGCATTTCTTGCCGCACTGGTTTGGGAATATAATCAAATGCACCGAGCCTCAATGCTTCAGCGGCAGTCTCGATACTGGGATTTCCCGCAATCAGAACAACAGGATAGCTACAATTCCTTTTCTTAACCTCTCTCAAAAAATTAATTCCCGTGTTGCCCTCAAGAACAATATCTGCAAATATTAAATCGAAATGTAATTCAGAGACCTTTGCTAAGGCATCGTTATAATCTTTGGCAGTGAATACCTCGTACCCTTCATATTGGAGAAATTTTTCAAAGGTAAATCTAATACATTCTTCGTCATCAATTACAAGTATTTTTGCTTTCATCAACCCTTCCTATAGTAAAATTGCTCACGGTCAAAATGATACGGTAATGATATCTTAATACCATAAGGATTCTAAACTTCCGCCTTTATCCCTATAATGGAGAACTAACAAAATGTAAAACTGAAACACAAAACCAAATCATATGAAAGATGCTATAATTGATTATTTTAAAAATGATAAAGTATCGTAATGATTTAACAAAAAAGGCAACTCGTATGAGTTGCCTTTTTTATATCCTTTTAAAGAACGCTACCACTAATATGCCAGGTAGTACTTGTATGCTGTGGAGTACTGCTTGTTGTATTCAGTGTCCATCCTTTTATTTTTCTTCCTTTTTCTCCTCTGTTATCGACTGTGTAAGATACCCTTCCTTAGATTAGAAAAAAAATATCCCACGCCCCTGAGACCACTCTCAGTATAGCTATAGTATCCAAATGATGAAACCGAACATATCATCAACTGAAGAAGGATTACCCTGTCTGTCATTGCGAGGGTCTTTTCCGAAGCAATCTCTTCTAAAATATTCAAGGGATTGCTTCGGACACTACCCTCGCAATGACATGTTAAGAATCCTCTCCATTTCATACGCTTACCTATGAGCCAAAGACTCAACTTTCCCCACATTCTGTTCGGTTTCATCTGTTGGATGCTATAATGGGGTTTACCTGTTAATTACAGCAACATATTTCTGAAAAGTACTTAATTTCTCAAAGGACATGCTTAGCATAATAAATGACTAAATAAATACAAAAATTCTATTTTCTAAAGAACCTTCCGTGCCACTCTAAAAAACCTACACAATATTGCCATAACCTTTAGAGCTACATGATACTGCATATGTTTTATAGCAATGTACTTGCCAGGAAATTATTTCTGTGAGAAACCTTTGACAAGGATACTATATAACTATTGGAAACATAATTCATTATAATGAATGCAGGTAATTTATTCTGTTAATTTCCTTTTGTATGAGTATTCGTACTTTCTGTATAGATATCATACAATTTTAATTACTAATTATCATAAATAGTCTCAGAACAAACTCTTATGTTTCACTCTACTTATTTTTAAAAGCATACAATATTGTATGCATAACATGCACTTTTACTTTTATGGTAAGTACCTGAACAGAAATATTTGCATACAG
>SULG01000172.1 GCA_005524015.1 Candidatus Jettenia ecosi | reverse complement strand
CCTTATCCAAAAAGGAGGTGCCTTTTCTTTCTATAATCCTCCAATAACCCTTTGATAAAGATTCCAAATTTTTCTTTGATTTTAAAATGAAACGATGTATCATGCATTGTGATGCATCTTGAAAACCCCTGATTGCATATTCTGGCGGGGAAGCAAGGCTAAAGCTTGCCCTACATTTTAATGAGGACCTATTTAAAAAGATGAAGGCCAGCATGTTAACCCATGTTGGCCTTTTGCTTTTGTCATACATATAACAACAGATAACGGATAGATTTGAACAATCCCATATAAAATTCATTTTTGGAGGAATACTTTATAAAGTATAGAACTTATATCATGAAACCATTCATCAAGCCTGTTATCTTTTTATCTTTACTTTTAAGTGTCATTGTATCTTTTTCCCGTATTAGTAGAACAGAGGACGAGAAATGGAAGTATTATGCTACGAGTAAAGACAATACCAAACATTACTATGATGTAAAAAGTATAACATATACCTCTGATAATCTTGTTAGAGTATGGGATAAAACGATTGTCTCTGAGAATTCAAACTCTTTAACAAGAAAAATGAGGATGCTAAGAGAAATAGATTGTTCTAAAAGAAGGTACCGTTCTCTTGAAATGCGCGTGGAGTATGTAGATGGAAGTGAAAAAGAAAAAGTCTATTCCCGCCCTGAATGGATACCTATCACATCTAATACATGGATGGAAAGCCTGTGTGAAATTGTATGTAAGAAAAAGTAACGGATAGATATACTATTACAGTTTAGTAATTCTCTTGTACATTCTTTATCATGAACAGCACCAACAGTTATTATGCCGGTGAACAGTTCCGCAATTTACTTATTACACTGTCCTGTTAATTTCTGATATATTGAAAATTCCCGATGTGCCTCTTCTGCCATACCCTTTCGCTTGTAAATCATACCTAAACCATAATGCGCCTTTGCAAAATTGGGATCAATTCTAATCGTTTCTTCGAGCGCTTTCGCAGCGTCGTCAAGAACCTTGCTTTGCGAGTATGCACTGCCAAGATCAAAGTATACGGATGGATCGTAAGGATTTACCTCTATAGACTTTTGTAATGAGATAATTGCTTCATCAAGAGCCCTTTTATCTGAATAAGGATTCTGGATATTGTAATGTGCCGCCGCTGCCTTTTGAACTGAAGCTATAGCCTTAGCCAACACCCGCTTATCAGCATATGCCTTACCAAGCCTGTAATGGGCTTCTGCGTCATCAGAGTCAAGTTTTACCACCGTACTAAATTCTTCAATAGCATTGTCAAATAATCGCTCGTCAGCATAAACGATTCCCAGATTATAATGCACCTTGGGATTCTTAGGGTCAATTTCTATCGATTTCTTGTAGGCATTCATTGCATTATCAGTTTCACCTTTCGCATAATAGGTTAAACCGAGATGATAATGTGCCAGGGCATGATGAGGATTGATATCGGTAACTTTTTTAAATTCAGATAATGCCTCGTCCAGCAGTTTCATATCTAAGTAGACCTGCCCCAGACAAAAATGGGCATCCGTATAATTAGGATTAATCACAATAGCCGCCATAAATGCACAGATGGCTTCTTCTTTCTCATTTTCACCTACATAGGCTAATCCCAGATGATAGTGAGTAACGGCATCTTGTGGATTAATATCTAATACTTTTTTATACTCCTGAGCTGCTTCATGAAACATTTTTTTTGATCTATAGATATCGCCTAGTTTGCTATACGCCAGTTCATGGTTAGGGTCTAATTGCGCTGCAGATTGAAGCGCGGCTACCGCTTCTTCCCAAAGGCCCTTATCCATATAAAGCAAACCAAGTTGGAAAAATGCATCCTTACAGGTTGGGTCGATCTCGACTGTCTTCTTTAACTCTGCGATTGCCTCATTCACCATAGCTCTATTATGATAAGCCATCCCCAGATTATAGTGTGCTTCAGCCAGGTTGGGGTTAATATGAATGGCCTTTTGGTATGCGAGTATAACCTCATCGGGCATATCAACCTTAGAGCATCCGTATACACCTCCAGAAACTAATACTGCCATTAATATCGGTACCCTGAATGGCGATACTAGATTCTTTATCATTACAGAGTCTCCTATAAAAACTGTTATCGATAAATAAATTATGTATAACGGACTTCAAACACTTATGTCCCATAAAAGTCTTTAGTAACCATTTCCCTCTTTTTTCATTCTTTTAAGATAAAAAGTATGGGAAATCATACCTTGCCGCAACTTCGGGCAATCCGATTTTACGGGAAATATATCAAATAGGTTGAACATTGTCAAATGTTTATTTGACAGATATTTAGATAATAAAGGGCGCCTATTCCCAACCAAATTTCCGAATTTCCTTAATTGACTCTATAATTTCATCAGAAACCTTCGAGACTGATGCATCTTCTCTAAACTTCACACTAATATTATAGAGAATCTCATTTTTCACAAGGTCTCTCTCATACCCGTAATTTTGTAATTGCATGGAGTTTCTGTTTAATATCTCCATAATCGATGTAAAAAGCGGACCGGAACCTGATATATAAAGCCGAAGCGTTTTGTATTTATCGTTCTTGCTATTCCAATCGAAAAGTGGCAATAATAATAATGAAAAAAGAGCCAAAACGGTGGTGAGCATAGCGGGCATATAGTAACCACTCCCTATTGCCAAACCGATGCCTGCCACAACCCATAAGGATGCAGCCGTTGTCAAACCTCTAACCGATGTTCTAAACTTCATAATAGTGCCGGCTCCCAGGAAACCAATGCCTGTTAGCACCTGAGCAGCAATCCTGGCAGGATCAACCCGTATAACGGAGTCGACAGTATACGTTCTGTATTTTTCAAAAATATGCTCGGAGACTAACATCATCAGGGTTACACCTACGCACACCAGAATATGGGTCCGTAATCCTGCCGGACGCCCCCTTCGCTCTCTTTCCCATCCGAGAATACCACCCAAAAAAGCCGATAGCAGAAGTTTTCCAACAGAGGGATCAATAGTTTCTATAATATTTAAAAGATTTTCTATAATACTGTGAAGCATGTCTTCTCCTTATCAAGGGTATTAAATATCAATATATCTTTACTTCTTCAATATCGAACCGATCATCCACTTTCTTAAGATAGCCCATTCGAACTTTAGGGTCGTGTTGAAAGATCAGAAGCCACTGTTCATCAAATGCTTGTTTTATTATGTTTTTCTTCTGCTGCAGGGTTTCTAGAGGAAATAAATCGTATGCAGAAATATAAGGATAACGGAGATGTGCAATCGTGGGAATGAGATCAGCCAGAAAGAAAACAATTTTCCCTTCGGATTCCATTTTTACACATTGATGATGACGGGTATGCCCCCCAACTCTTACCAGTGAAACCCCTTTATCAATTTCTGCAATCTCATCATCTATCAAGGTAAGATACTTAGAATCACCTATAGGAAGAAAAT
>SULG01000171.1 GCA_005524015.1 Candidatus Jettenia ecosi | reverse complement strand
TTTTAATAAATTTCCAATAAGATTTCTACGGCTTCGAAAATAGGGATTTTCTTTTTCTTCCGTTTGATTTCTTTCTATAAAACATATTTGATAAAGAACATTTATTTAGGTATTATTGAAAGCGAGCTTGGGCATTAGACTATAAAACAAACATGAGGGTATAGGAATGATTAAACCTTTTTTCACAACATCCCACGGAGTTCTCTACAACGCCGATTGCCTCGAAGTACTTGGGCAAATGAAGTCGGGTGTTGTTGATACCGTATTCGCTGATCCTCCATTTAACATCGGAAAAGATTACAAAAACGGATATAATGATAAGGTGGAGCATGCTGAGTACTTGGTCTGGTGTCGCCAATGGATTTTAGAGTGTTGTCGTGTGCTCAAGCTTGGTGGATCATTTTTCCTCTATGCCACACCTGAACTGGCCGTGCAGTTCGCTCCCATTATGGGAGAAATGTTAGATTTTCGGCACTGGATAGCCCTGTCTATGAAGGGAACGTATCCTCGTGGGAAAAAACTTTATCCTGCTCACTACACCCTTCTTTATTACACACGAGGCACACCGCATGTATTCAACAAGCTCCGCCTTCCAATTGAAACATGCCGTCATTGTGGAGGAGAGATTCGGGACTATGGTGGCCATCGCAATAAGATGAATCCCGAAGGAGTGAATCTGAGCGATTTTTGGTCTGATACCTCTCCTAATCGGCACAAAAAATTCAAAGTACGTCCCGGCGTCAATGAACTAAAGCTAGTTATTCCTGAACGTGCCATACTCATATCAACTGGACTTGGAGGCATCGTGTTTGATCCATTTGGGGGTGGTGGTTCCACGTATCAAGCGGCAGAAAAACATCATCGAAACTGGATTGGTACGGAGCTATATGATTCGGAGCATATACGTAACCGCATTGAAGAGAATTATCCATTTTCCATATCAAAGAAACCAAGATTCAATGTTGAGGAGTTATTCGTAAATGAAAATAACCAAAATGAAGTTCTACGGCGGGTCAAGGGAAAAAGTGTGCCGTTTGGGGTTGGCACATATATTTCTTGAATTGCCGGAAATACTCATGTCTGTTGAAGTCCGAATTCTTGAAAAGAAGCAAGCAAATGGTGCTGGTCATGTTCGGGAATTGATCGATCACCAATTTGCTAATTACAAAGATTGGGTTCATTCGAAATCCGGGGACATTGATTGGGTTAAACGGTTTCTTTACAACCAAACTATTGTATCGAGAATAGGCGTTGAAATTCAAGTTTCAGGCAGAAGTGACCTGCTTGCTCGGGACATCGTCCATATAAGAAACAATCTTCAAGACAGCCATATCGATGTTGGTGTGATTGTAGTTCCTTCGGATGAATTTGAATATTTCTTGACTGACCGCGTTGCCAATTTCAGTTATGCAGTTCGCTATGTAGAGAAAGAGCTACGCGAGGCACAGTCCTATCCAATTATTCTGTTGGCCATAGAGCATGATGGCTTCTCAGATGAACCGCTTCCGAAAAAGAAAACCAATGAAGGAAAAGGCTAAAATCGCACAAATTCTGGGTAGAGTAGGGAACTGGCTACATATAGTTTAGGTTGACCTATCTGTTTTCTACCCCTTTCGTCTAGCAGTGCCTCAATAGCCTCACCATGCTTGTTTCGCCAGTCCTCTCTCATCAAACCGTGCTTGCGGTTTTCCCGCACACGGCTTTCCGATGCTCCTCACCATAAGGCATGCACTTATCTCCATACCGCTGTGGTCGGCACTTTGTAAAGACCGTATCGTTCATACAACATACTATTTGTGTATCGCTTTTCTTTGACAGTTGAGAGGGGGGTAAGAGAAAAACCTCTCGAATGTCAGATAAGTGAAAAATTGGAATGATTTAGCGAACTATGGGAATAACAAATGTAAAATAGGGGAATGGCAGAAAAAACACTTAGGGACGATACTTTGCATGGACAAACAATTCCTGTTTAAGATATATGGAGACAGGATTTATCCATACTATCCCAAAAACCATTCAAAATAATATAAAAACTTCTTAAATGTCAGGTGTAGCGCCGATGCGCTTTACCAATCGCTCGACTAAGCGTCTTCTTAGAAATTTAATCCTCAAGTCTTTTTTATCCTTACGGCAAAGCTTGGGTTAGCTATAATTTATCGAAAAGAACCAGAAATAAGATGTTCGATTAATCGATGTCCCTCCTTTATGTGGAGACCTGAGGCATGGGCATTGGCCTCAGTATAAGGAAGTCCTATACCCTTCTCTATACCGGTTCCGTATACCACAAAAGGAACAGCTTCGGGGGTGTGGGTCCGTTTAACAATTGGTGTGTAATGATCAGGAAGGACGAGAATGCGCAGGCCGTTAAATTTATCTTTCGCCTCAAAGATTGGTCCTATAATCTTACTATCGATCTGCTCAATAGCTGACACCTTCTCATGCACATTACCCTCATGTCCCGCTTCATCTGGAGATTCAATGTGTATCTGAACGATATCATAATTTTCTAACGCTTGAATGGCATATTGGCCCTTATTACTATAATTCGTATCAAAATAACCAGTAGCGCCAGGCACATCAATGATATCCCATCCAAGATAACATGCAATACCTTTAATCAGGTCTACAGCAGTAATAACAGCGCCTCTGAGATGAAACCGTTCCTGAAACGCAGGCATATGAGGACGATGCCCTTGCCCCCATAACCAGATCATATTAGCCGGATTCTCTTCCAAATCTACACGAACCTTATTTACATCATGATTAAGTAAAAGCGTCCGGGAACGCTCCATAAGATCAGCAAGAATCTCACTCCCATTTCCCCTCGGAAGATGTTTTTGAATCGACTGCCCCATAATATCGTGAGGTGGAAAACATTTGGCATCCATCTTCTGTGTCCCTCTATATACCATGATGTGCCGATAGCTTTTCCCTGTATAAAATTGAATAAGATCGTTACCTAACTTTTCATTTAATAATCTAATAAGGATATTCGCCTCTTCTGTCTTTATGTGACCTGCGCAAAAATCTTCTAAGATATCTTCATTGGCCGTAATCAAGTTGCAACGAAATGCGCAGTCACTATTATTCAGTTTAATGCCAATACTAGCAGCCTCTAATGGCGCACGCCCTGAATAATATTCACCGGGATTGTATCCTACGATCGTAAGATTAGCGACATCACTACCGGGTGAAAACCCGCTTGGAATAGTTCGAACAACACCAAGTTGACCATTTTGGGCAAGAAAATCCAGATGAGGAGTACGGGCCGTCTCGATTGGTGTCCGGCCACCGAGCTTCTCCAGAGGATAATCAGCCATACCATCAGGAATAATAATACAATATTTCACACTATCTCCTATTCTAGGTAAACCAGAATTAACAGCTCTCTAATCTCAAACTTACCCATATCAGGCTACACAAACACTCATCATCAAGCCTACAACCTCATATGCATCAAGCTAAAATGTGTAAACAATGAAGAATAATGAACCACCCATAATCCCCCTTAGTCCCCCTTTAAAAAAGGGAGAAAATCCCTTGTCCCCCCCATTT
>SULG01000170.1 GCA_005524015.1 Candidatus Jettenia ecosi | reverse complement strand
ACAAGGCACATACAAGAGATACCTTTGTACACGGCGCCATCCGTGCAGCAAAATTTATAGCACAAAAGCCTCCCGGGATGTATTCAATGTCAAATGTTTTACAAATACCATTGTAATACCGATTAATTACGTAGTTCCGAAAATTACTAACCACGAGAGCGCAATCCATAAAATCCTGCGTATAATAAAAACAAGGTACACGAACTACCGGATTCGATCTATTATGTTAAATTTGAAACCTATAGTATTCAGAGGTAGTTTATCTTAGAGTAAAGGACAATCCTATGAGATTTGATAAATTTACTATTAAAGCACAAGAAGCAGTACAAGAAGCCCAGGAATTAGCAGAATCCAAAAGGCAACAGCAAATATTAGCAATCCATCTATTAGAGGTTCTTCTCACTCAGGATCAGGGAATTGTTGTCCCACTCTTGAAAAAGTTGGGAACCAATACGAACGCTATTTTCGATAAGACGATCGAGGCCGTTAATAAATTACCCCAGGTAAGCGGGTCAGGAGCGCCGGGGCAGGCATATGTAAGTGCCGAATTACGAGATACCTTTAATTTGGCATGGGAAGAGGCTAGCAAACTAAAGGATGAATATTTAAGCACAGAACATTTGCTATTGTCGCTGGCTGGGCAAAGAAATACTACTGCTGGTAGAATATTAAACGAAGCTGGTGTTCAAAAAGAAGCTATTTATACGGCACTGAAGGAGATCAGGGGAGGCCAAAGGATTACAGATCAAAATCCCGAAGAAAAGTACCAGGCCCTTGAGCGATATAGCAAAGATTTAGTTGAATTAGCTCGAAAAGGAAAATTGGATCCTGTTATTGGACGGGATGACGAGATACGGCGGGTAATACAGGTTTTATCGCGCAGAACAAAAAACAACCCTGTTCTGATAGGAGAGCCGGGTGTGGGAAAAACAGCTATTGCAGAAGGCCTGGCACAACGCATCGTCAATGGAGACGTGCCAGAAGGTTTGAAAAATAAACGTGTTATGTCTTTAGATATGGGAGCGCTGATTGCCGGCACAAAATACCGGGGTGAGTTTGAAGACCGCCTTAAGGCAGTAATTAAAGAGGTAACTGAAAAAGAGGGCCAAATTATCCTGTTCATCGATGAATTGCATACGGTTGTGGGCGCCGGGGCGGCTGAAGGCTCTGTCGATGCATCGAATTTATTAAAACCTGCATTAGCGCGTGGTGAATTACGTTGCATTGGAGCTACTACCCTCGATGAATATAGAAAATATATTGAAAAGGACGCCGCACTTGAAAGGCGGTTTCAGCAGGTATATATCGGTGAGCCATCGGTAGAAGATACCATTGCGATTCTCAGAGGACTGAAAGAACGCTATGAGGTGCACCACGGAGTGCGTATTAAAGATTCAGCGATTGTTGCCGCAGCTACATTATCGCATCGATATATTGCCGACCGGTTTTTACCTGATAAGGCCATCGATTTGATTGATGAGGCGGCTTCGAAACTAAGGATTGAAATTGATAGCATGCCTATTGAATTGGATGAAATCGAACGGAAGATCATGCAATTAGAGATAGAAAAAGAGGCCCTTAAAAAGGAAACAGATCCTGCATCGAAACAACGTATGGAAAAGATCGAAAAACAGTTGTCAGATTTGAGAGAAGAATCAAACGTTCTCCGTACGCAGTGGGAAAACGAAAAAAAAATTATTAAAGAAATACAAGAATTGAATGCGAGGATTGATCAGGTGCGTATCGAAGAACAGTCTGCACAAAGAGAAGGGAATTTAGGTAAAGTGGCCGAGATACGCTATGGGATTATCCGGGAATGTGAACAAAAGCTGAATCAAAAGAATCAGGAATTACAAGAATTACAAAAAAATAAACTCCTTCTCAAAGAGGAGGTCGATGCTGACGATATTGCCGTAGTTGTATCGAAGTGGACAGGAATTCCCGTTACCCGAATGATGGAGGGTGAAAAGGAAAAACTTTTAAAAATGGAAGACCGTCTTATGGAAAGAGTCGTAGGTCAGGAAGAGGCAATCAGGGCAGTTTCTAACTGTATCCGGCGCGCCCGCGCAGGACTTCAGGATCCTAACCGTCCTATGGGTGTATTCCTATTCCTTGGTCCTACGGGTGTTGGAAAAACAGAACTTTGTAAGGCCCTGGCTGCTTTCCTGTTCGATAATGAAAATGCTATGGTACGCATCGATATGTCTGAGTTCATGGAATCCCATTCTGTAGCACGGCTTATCGGCGCACCCCCGGGGTATGTGGGTTATGAAGAGGGTGGACGCTTAACTGAGGCAATCCGGAGAAGACCATATTCTGTAATTCTGTTTGATGAAATAGAAAAAGCTCATCGGGATGTATTTAATATACTCCTGCAAGTGTTTGATGATGGCCGGCTGACGGATGGACATGGCCGAACCGTAGATTTTAAAAACACCATTATAGTAATGACATCAAACATTGCCAGCCAATGGATACAAGATCTTACAGGTCCTGAAAATGAGGAGGAATTAAGAAGTCGGATTAAACAGGCCTTGAAAGAAGTCTTCAGGCCTGAATTTCTCAATCGTATCGATGAAATAATCATCTTCCACGGTTTATCAATAGATCTGATAAAGCAGATTGCCAATATACAATTGAAAGAACTCCAAAAACGCTTGAACAAGTACAATTTGCAATTAACAATAACCGATGGGGTAAAGGAGAAGTTGGTGCAGGAAGGTTATGATCCACACTTTGGCGCCAGACCACTGAAGCGTACCATTCAACAGATGATCGAGAACCCACTTTCTATAGAAATTCTGGAAGGAAAATTAACGGAAGGATCAGAAATCAAAGTGGATATGAATAACGAGAAAGTAACCTTTACTACAAGTGAGCCGACAGCCGTATAAGAATTACGTATTCATTCACCACGGAGAAGATACACAAAATATCGCCATGTTATGGAGGTGAATAATTCAAATTAAATAAAATTCTTAATCTTAATACTATAACATAGTTAATTTTTACAAAATGGAGTACCTATGAATAAACAGGCAATTAAATATGTATGCCTTAGCTTTCTATTCGTTTTGACCTTATTTACTATTTCAATGAGTTCTCATGCAGAAAATACCGTTACGAGGATAAACTTTGCAGAACTGAAGAGCATCCTTGAAAAGAACAAGGGTAAAGTGATAATTGTTGATTTATGGGCAACCTGGTGCCCGCCCTGCAGGAAAGAGATACCGGGATTTATTAATCTTTACAATAAATACAAGGATAAGGGCGTAGAGATTATCGGTATTGCCTTTGATGAAAATGGATCAGAGGTAGTTCCACCGTTTATAAAAAAGGCTGGTATCAATTATCCTGTTTATCTCCACGGAGATAATGTTGCCGAGGCATATGATCTGCGAGCTTACCCCTCTACGATTATCTATGGTAAAAATGGTAAAGAGGTAAACAGGCATATCGGTTACGTATCGGAGAAAGAATTTGAAGATGAGATTAATGAATTGTTAAAAAAATGAGGAATCTGACAGGAATAATTTTTTCCATATCATGTCTTTACAGGTTGTCCGGGAATGTGGTGAATAAATAAGGACAAAAGGCAAAGGAAGTTATGGGTAAATTAAAATACGATCGATAAACAAATCAGG
>SULG01000169.1 GCA_005524015.1 Candidatus Jettenia ecosi | reverse complement strand
ATAAGAGAATCCAGGAGTATTTTGAGGAGCAGATGGGGATATCGGTGAGTGAAGGTTCCCTGTACAACTTTAATCAGGAAGCCTATGAATACCTGGAACCATTCGAGGGGAAAAGCAAGGCAGAACTGGCAAGGTCAGATGTGTTGCATGTAGATGAAACGAGCATTAACAAGAACGGAGATAGACATTGGTTGCATAGCACATCCAATAGCAGGTGGACATACTTTTTTCCTCACGGGAAGCGGGGAACAGAGGCGATGGACAGCATAGGGATATTACCGCAATTTCGTGGGATTCTGTGTCATGACCATTTAAAGTCGTATTACACCTATCCCTGTACACACGCGCTCTGTAATGCGCACCACCTGAGAGAATTGGAGGGGGTGTGGGAAGAGGACAATAAGCAGAAATGGGCAAAAGAGATGAAAGCCTTGCTTGAAGAGATAAATCGAGCAACAAACGATGCCGGGGGAATGTTGGGAGCCGGTGAGTCTGAAAAATACCGGCAAAGGTACCGGGCGATATTACGAAGCGCAGAAGCCGAAAGCCCTCCCCCTGATGAAACAACCCGTAAGGGGAAAAGGGGGCGGGTGAGAAGAACAAAAGCCAGGAATCTTCTGGAACGACTACGAGAGTATGAGGATGATGTGTTGAGGTTTATGGACAATAAGAACGTCCCCTTCACGAATAATTTGGCTGAAAACGACATCAGGATGACAAAGGTTCAGCAGAAAATATCGGGTTGTTTTCGTTCTTTGGACGGAGCCAGGATTTTTTGTCGCGTTCGCAGTTACCTCTCAACTTGTCGAAAACAAGGGGTAAATTTAAGCCAAGCATTAAAGATGCTATTTCTCGGCGAATTGCCGGATTTTGTCCGCTCATAGCGATTGTGAACGAAAATACGCTGAATAGTTACTAATGTACTACGTAATTGAAATTTTTATACATACATAATAGGGTTCTGATTGCAAGCCAGAACCCGATGGAGGGCTTTACCTAAGAAAGCATTTTTATGAAGAAAAAATTTATTATTGTCGCCGGGGCAAGACCTAATTTTATGAAGATTTCCCCACTCTTGAAAGAATTAAAAAAATATCCATCAATAAAACCCGTTCTCGTCCATACCGGTCAACATTATGATTTTCTGATGTCTGATGTTTTTTTCAAAGACCTGGGCATTTCTCAAGCGGATATCTACTTAAATGTCGGTTCTGCTTCCCATGCTATGCAATCGGCCAGGATTATGATGGCATTTGAGGAGGTTCTTTTAAAAGAAAAACCTGACCTAGTTATTGTTGTCGGCGATGTGAATTCCACGCTGGCCTGCTCTTTGGTTGCTTCCAAGATGCATATCAGGGTTGCCCATATTGAAGCAGGTTTAAGGAGTTTCGACAGAACCATGCCGGAAGAAATTAACAGGGTAGTTACCGATTCAATATCAGACTACCTCTTTGTAAGCGAAAAGAGCGGACTGGTTAATTTGAAAAATGAAGGCGTAAAGAAAAAGAAGGTCTTCTTTACCGGTAATATTATGATCGATGCGTTACTGTCCAATATGAAAAAGATTAACGCATCCTCTGTTCTGAAAAACTTTTCACTGCAGCCCGGCTCTTATGCCGTGCTGACCCTTCACCGCCCGAGTAATGTCGATTCCCAGCAAGCTCTTGCGGAAATATACGATATCATCGGGTCGGTATCTCAAAAAATCAAGATTGTGTATCCTATCCATGTACGGACAAAGGAAAAGATGAAGTTGTTTCATATGATGGATAAATTTAATAACCTGACAAATCTGGCAATGATTGAACCGTTAGGGTACGTAGATTTTGTCAGGTTAGCGAAGGACTCAAAGTTGGTTATTACCGATTCGGGTGGCATTCAGGAAGAGACTACGGTTCTGGGCATCCCGTGTCTTACTATGCGGGATAATACGGAACGGCCTGTTACCATACAGGAAGGAACGAATATACTGGTAGGAAGAAATAAGAGAAAGATTATCAGTTCGGTAAACAAAATTTTGCAGGGAGAGAAGGAGCGGAAAAAGAATAAAATTCCTCAGTTTTGGGATGGAAAGGCTGCACAGAGGATTGTGAAGGTTCTATCCGCTCTATAAATAGGCATTGGCAATATCAGGCAGGTTCAGATTTAGGAGTAAAGTTTGAACTTGCCAAGAAACGAGAGACTGAGTCATGACAAAGATTTTCCTGAGGAGCTACTCGCGATAGCCCTGCTCCGGAAACGCAGAGATACACGATGTTGCAATGGTACAGACGCAGGATTTTGGAGACGCACAATGTTGCGTTTGTCGGTTGTAGAGGCGCAAAATCTTGCGTCTCTCCTTTTATTTTCCTGCCTAATCCCGTAGGGATGTCATGATTATAGAAAAAGCAGAAAAAAGCCCTTCAACCCCGAAGGGGTGACATGGGATATCTGCGTTGAGATGTCATCCCTACGGGATTTGATTATACGGTAATGCTTTATCTAGAATCATTTCACCCCTTCAGGGTTGAATGCGGTATGTTCTTTTTCATACAGAAGGTACTATAATGGTAAAAAACATTTTTGTTTTTGTATAACCTAAATCCTGCAACAAGGCGGAGCCTTGTTTGCAGGATTTAGGTAGTAAATCCCATCTTCCGCAGTTATAAATGAAAGAAATAACAATTTTCCACATGAGGGCCGAGTAAACGAATAATTTTCAGATGAATCGGTTTCAAATTGAGTACTTTATATTCACCCTGAGGAGTATTTTTTAGAATAAGCAGATGAATACCTTGAAACACCTGAAATATTCTTCTCAGAGTAGGATTCTGTGTTGGTTTGCCTACTTGATTAGGAACGCACTCATGGTGCTGAGACAATTGGAGTCTGAGTTTTCTTTCTACCAGAGAATAGACCAACAGAGACAGGCCCATCACCATCAGCAGAGACATAATCCGCTCCGGTTTATGTAAAAACAAGCCAGAGGCAAAAAACAAGGGATCTTTCAAGAACCGAAATCCTCGTTCAACAGACACGGTTTGTCCTTTATAGACATCCAGCATGTTCTCCGGGGGCATTTCCTCAGAGTCCAGTTGATTCGTTGCCAAGATAAATTTCCCCAAGAATTTCTTAGCCCGTTGTCTTTTCTCCTGGTCTTCTCTTACCTCTGCTACCACTTTCCAAAGGATTTCTTGTGGCTGTTGACCTGTCTTGGGATGTCCTCTTTTGACGTAACGGTAGACAGGCTCATACTGAGCAGTAAGACCGTGGTATGACCACTTCCTTTGCAATTTCCCACAAGCCTCTTCGGCAGCTTGTTTGTCAGGGAACACCTGATTCGTCAGATGCCACACCTCTTTTTGAACCTTTTCATGTTCTTTCTCTATACGCTTTTGCAAGCTCACTTCTTCCCGTTTATAGGCTGCCAGAGAGAACACGAGCAGCCATCTTTGCTGAATCCCCCCATACTGAGAGAGAACTTCTTTCAGACGATACCTTTCTTTCTCAGCAGACATCATACTGACATCGGTTTGTTCTATCAGATGCTTATACTAATTCGCTATCAAATATTAAATAAGAATGTTATACTTTCTTCAGGGGTTAAAACTTTAAAGGAGGGCATAGCCATGAGGCATACCACTATTGTTGGTCATTTAAACCCGGAAGAAATAAAGGAGCGAATGTTATCGTCAGAGAGTT
>SULG01000168.1 GCA_005524015.1 Candidatus Jettenia ecosi | reverse complement strand
TACTCAGAGAGGACTTCTTTCAGACGATACCCTTCTTTCTCAGCAGACATCGTACTGACATCGGTTTGTTCTATCAGATGCTTAGCCCCTTTGATTGTCTCCGGCACTCGGCTTATCCATTTTACCTTCTCTGAAAGTACACCAATGTTCTCCGTACTGTACAGAGCACTATCGGCTACAAAGTAAGGTTGAGGGCTTTCCTTGAGTTGTTTCACATAACCATCAATAAGCTTGGGAAAGAGGGTTTTATCCACCTCATTGCCACTATGAACTGACAGCCATACCGGAATCGGGCTCTTGTAGGTACAGATCAGAGAGACAATGGCCTGTTTCAGATCAGGCCGTTTGTGCCGGGAATATCCATGGGTAATCTTAATTGCCTGCATGTCTTCCTGGTGATTGTACTCTCCCTCAAAGGAAAAACTCGTACTATCTACGCGATAGGTGTTGTGCTTGATTCCAGAGACCCTCAAAGCATGAGAAGCAACTGGTGCAAATACTTCAGTAACTCCTTTGCTACACAGAAGATCCAGGGCTCGCCCCAGACTATCATCGTTCAAATCTTCAGCCTGCAGGCCTGGGCCGATTAAGATCTCTACGGGTTTATTGTGAAAAAACTCCGGTGTCAGGTACAGACAGGCTGTCCGAGAATGCTCTCACATGACAATCCTATACTCTATGTTGACAAAATATTAGCATGATAACAATATTTAGTATGGCATTTGTGGGTCGATTGAATTCTCGGACAGCCTGCAGAGGTCTGCCGATAAACCCCAGGGCATTTATTATCATAGCTTGTACCGCTTGTCCTACGGTTACCTTTCGTTCATTCTGGTCTATACACGTGTCTATTTGCCCAATCAAATCAATTTCCCGGCACATACCTGCTATGATACCCAAATGATCCAATTGCTGGCTTTCATACGCTATAGCTTCCACCGCATTTCTCCTGTGAAAAAATGTTTTTTCTCTCAAGAATACGGCTTATTTCAAAAAATGCAACTCTTTAACTGCGGAAGATGGGCAATAATTAAGTATGGTGTCTGTACGCAGTAACATCTGTTTAATCTTACGGGTTAAAGTCCCGTCCGGGGAATTATCCGTTCACCCCGGTAGTTCAAGGGAGCGGCGTCTGAGCAATCAGGGGTCGTAAGTTCCCAATTGGCAAAGCCGCAGGCCGTAGCGCAAGCGAACCTACAAGTAGCCTCGTCAATACAAATCGAAGATGCCGACCCCGTGGACACGTGGGGAAGGCAAGATTGCAGACTCAGGCAACGGGAAGGAAACTGCAATATCTTCCGGGGTAGCAGGGGCGGCATGCAAGGGAAGATAAACAGACCAGTGCTGGAGACCCTATGCAGTAATGTTTGAGGGGCATAACCGCTTTGTATAAGGAAACGAAATCACAGCGGGCTGCAGAGGGAGTCGGAGGGGTTCATGGTACCGTTTGAGGACAAGGGACAATACAACCCTGTTCGAGGGAAGGAACCCTGCTTTGTCCATGCAACCGAAGAGTGGAGGAAAAGGGAGATTGCAGAAATGCTAACAACCCCGGAAAAGATCAGGACACTACAGAGGAAGCTATACCGAAAGGCCAAGCAAGAACCAACCTATCGCTTCTACGCTCTTTATGACAAGGTATTTCGGGCAGACATCCTCAGTCATGCCTATACCTTGGTTTGTGCCAACAAAGGGAGTGCCGGGATAGACGGCGTAACCTTCGAGGCCATCGAGGAGAGAGAAGGGGTATCCGCCTTTCTGGCGGAACTGCAAGAAGCACTCAGGGGCAAGACCTATCAAGTAAGCCCTGTAAAACGAGTAATGATACCCAAGGCGGACAAAACGGAGCGCCCTTTAGGCATTCCAACCATCCGTGACAGGGTAGCGCAGATGGCTGCAAAACTGGTCATAGAACCTATTTTTGAAGCCGACTTCTGCGAATGTTCATACGGGTTCAGGCCGAAGAGATCTGCCCACGATGCCGTAGATGACGTAGCATATACACCCTCAACAGGGGATATACCGAAGTCATAGACGCCGACCTGTCCAAATACTTTGATACTATTCCCCATGCCAAGCTTATGGCTGTGGTAGCAGAGCGCATCAGTGACGGTGAGATACTGCACCTGATAAAGATGTGGCTCAAGGCTCCGGTCATAGAAAAAGGCAGAGACGGAGAACAAAGGAACATCGGCGGAGGCAAAGGGAACCGAAAAGGCACACCGCAAGGAGGAGTAATCTCACCGTTACTAGCCAATCTCTACCTGCACCTTTTTGACAGGATATGGGAGAGACATCAACTGGAGAAGAAACTCGGAGCCCGAATAGTACGCTTTGCCGACGACTTTATCATACTGTGCAGGCAAGGAACAGAACAGCCAAGGGTGATAACAAAGCGGGTGCTGGACAAGCTGGGACTTACGCTAAACGAGGCAAAGAGCCGTGTAGTGGATGCCATGAAAGAGGAATTTACCTTTCTTGGATTTGAACTTCAAAAGAGGAAGAATTGGCGTACGGGGAAGAGTTATCCTCATGTTCAGCCGTCGAAGAAATCCCTCAAGAAGATAAAAGACCACATCACGGCACTTACCAGCAGGAACAGATCTTCTCTACCGTTTGAGGTGATAGTCAAAGAGGTGAATACGGCACTGATTGGGTGGACAGGATACTTCCCTTATCGCAATTGCAGCAGAGTCCTCAAGCAAGTAAGAGAACACGCTCAATTGCGGCTTCGGATACACCTGTACAGACGTCATAAAATCAGAGACAGGAAGACAGGGCTTAAGCGATACACAAACAGCATGTTGTATGAACGATATGGTCTTTACAAAGTGCCGACTACAGCGGTATGGAGATAGGTGTATGCCCTTATGGTGAAGAGCATCGGAAAGCCGTGTGCGGGAAAACCGCAAGCACGGTTTGATGAGGGAGGACTGGCGAAACAAGCATGGTGAGGCTACTGAGGCACTGCCAGGCGAAAGGGGCAGAAACAGATAGGCCAACCTAAACTATAGAGAGCCAGTTCCCTACTCTACCCGGAATTGCACGTAATACTTTATAGTGAGATATGTATTGACGTGAATATGTGAAGCTGTTATTATACCTACGTTGAATAATTTTATGTAGGACTTCTGGAAGTACTACCTGTCTGCGTGCGGACACATGCAGGTAGGTATAAGCGATTCTGGATATCTTAACTATTTTAATGGGTAAAAGGGAAAAACTATTAAGGCGAATTTTATCAGGTCAATCAGATTACAACATTTCATTCAATGAACTTGTAAATCTTTTACTTTCACTCGGATTTAAAATGAGAGAGGAAGGAAGTCATAAAATATTTACAAAAGATGGAATAATTGAGAGGATCAATTTGCAATCGGAAGGCTCAAAGGCAAAGGGCTATCAGGTGAGGCAAATAAGAAAAATATTAACAACTTATAAATTTAATATATGGAAAAACGATGAGTGAATCACAATACGAAATGATTATTTACTGGGATAAAACAGACAATATTTATATTGTTGACGTACCAGAACTACCAGGGTGCATAGCGCATGGTAAATCAAAAAAAGAAGCGCTTGAAAATGCAGAAAAAGCAGTAGAGTTTTGGTTAAAAACGGCAAAAGAAGATGGTATTCAAATACCAGATCCCAAGGGCCGTTTAATGTATGCATAACATTATTAGCCTA
>SULG01000167.1 GCA_005524015.1 Candidatus Jettenia ecosi | reverse complement strand
AGGTTTGTCCGTGCCACCCCAAATACTGCTTAAGGTAACGCTTATGCCGACTTCCCCCGCTGATCCAAATTTTGTAGCATACGAAATATCGTTGAAACCAAATCAATCATTGTTTACACTTGAAGTCATGAATATTGAATTTTTTCAATCCATTGCCTTGTCAGTAGCCAATGAACGCTCGGTGGAGGTTGTTTTTCGTAATATAGTGCATGGGTTGGCTGACGACCCTGATGTTGTTCTTACCAGAATTTGGCTTATAGAGCCGGGCGATATATGTCATATCTGTCCCTGGTTGAAAAATTGTCCTGATCAAACTAAATGTTTGCATTTAGTGGCAAGCAATGGTCTATCGATTCATAATAAACAACGCTACACTTGGCTTAAAGGTTATTATAAACGTTTTCCCCTTTATGCTGTTGAATCAGATAGCATTACTGCAATAGGGAAAATAGGCTATATTGGAGGAACTGGCAAGGCTATTTTACGTAACGATATAATCGAAAATCCAAACTGGTTGCTTGATCCGGAATGGGCAGAGCGAGAAAAAATAGCCAGTTTTGCCGGTCAACCATTAGTGTTTCGGGATGAAACACTTGGTGTGCTAGCTCTTTTCAGCCGAAAAATGTTGGATCAATCACACCTGGTCATGCTTCGAACCTTTGCTTGCAATGCTGCATCGGCTATTGCCAATGCCAGAGCCTTTGAAGAAATCGAACAATTACACCGTAAGTTAGAATTGGAAAATGAATATCTCCGCGACAGGGTTCGGGATGTGGATACTTTTGGAAATATTATAGGGCAGAGTTCCGCATTACAAAAGATCCTTCAGCAAATAGAGATGGTAGCGCCTACAGACGCAACTGTTCTTATTCATGGAGAATCCGGGACAGGAAAAGAACTCATCGCCCTGGCAATTCATCAACGAAGCAGAAGAAAGAATCGTCCTCTCATTAAGGTCAACTGTGCGTCTATCCCACACGAACTCTTTGAGAGTGAGTTTTTTGGACATGTAAAAGGTTCATTTACTGGAGCGATTAGAGATCGGATAGGACGATTTCAGCTTGCAGACGGAGGAACTCTCTTTCTTGATGAGGTGGGAGATATACCCCTTGAAACTGCAAAGCAAGTTACTACGTGTGCTTCAGGAAGGCGAGTATGAAAGGATTGGAGAGGAAAGGACCCGTCTGGTAAATGTGAGGGTAATTGCCGCTACCAATCGAGATCTTAAAAAGGAGTTGGAGTCAAAACGGTTCCGGCAGGATCTTTACTTTCGATTAAGCGCTTTTCCACTGGAAATTGTTCCTCTCCGAAATAGGAAGGAAGATATACCTCTTTTAGCAAAAGAATTTTTAAAACAGATATGTCAGAGCATGGGACTGAAAGAATTACCTTTGAAAGAAAAACATATTCTTCAACTCCAAAATTATGACTGGCCTGGGAATATACGAGAACTACGAAATGTGATTGAGCGCGCAGTAATTGTATCGAGAGGAAGGGAGTTACGATTAGACTTACCAGAAATTTCCACTGGAAAAGCCTTACCGATTGTACCCAATTATGTCAAAAGCATAGAACAATCAGGAGAAATCCTAACGTATGAGGATTTAAAAAACCTGGAAAAAGAAAATATTCTGGCGGCTCTTCACCAGGCAAATTGGAAGGTATCCGGCCATGGTGGAGCGGCGGAACTCCTCGGCATGAAACCTACCACTCTGGCTTCTCAAATAAAGGCCTTTGGAATTCATAAACGGCTTAAGAGAGTCCTTCGCGATACAGAGCTAAGAAATCAGCATGAAAATACTGGAATGGACTAGATGCATATCTTCAAATATATAAAGACCTCCGTAAAACTTTGATTTTTTTGAAAGTATGTATTTGAGATAATCTTTTGCAAAAATACCATGATACATAGAGTTGAATTCGTTATGCATGAGAACTTGCGTTGCTGTTTTCGTGTAAAATGGAGCAATAAGTCTCCTGTGATATTTTTTCTTTGTTTTCATCGTGCAGGAAAGTTTTGTATCGAAAATAATATATGCTGCTGAATAGATATATTATTTTTTCCAGACTGAGTATAATAATGACATAAAGAAAAATTGGTAAGAGAAAAATAACAAATGGTATCAAAAAGAGAGCTGCCAATTTTCTCAATGGAGAGAGTGCTGTTAACATTTTTTTATCCCTTTCTCTAGCCACAAAGACACCATTACCTGAAGCGTTTGTGTCTTTGTGGCCTAATCGTTTAAGGACTTAAAACCTTAAATCTTAAATGAACGATCTTATTTTTCTGATAACAGGGTACCTTCATTGCCATCCGATGTCTCTTCGGATTTCAGGTAATTCCCTACCAAACAAATGTCCAGGTATATCTTGCCATTGCTGTCTTTGCTGTATCGGGATTTAATTATGTCTCCAACGCTGACATTAACCGCTTTTATTTTCTGGTCACTGTTGAATTTTACGGCATGGAATACTCTCTCCATGGGTAGTGAGATATCTCCGCTAAAAAATTCTGTGTGCTCACAGAAAAATATTTGTTCATCTGTTCCTTTTACATGGAGTACACCCTTATCGTGATTGATTGAAGTTACTTCACCCTCGATTAAGGCATATTTGTAACTCTTTGTTTCAAAACCCCAATCACCTTTGTTCCCATTTGCCGCAAAAACAGAGGTCGATATAAATGAGATAAGAGACAGTACCGTTATTCCTAAAATACGAATTTTCATAGTAATTTCTCCTAAAAACTTTGTTTTTTAACAGTACATACTATCTATCATAGCCTTCTTACAATCCTTAAACCTTTCTCCAAATCATCGTCTCCTTTCTGAATAATATTGGGATATACAACGCTATTACATGAATGTTTTCTCGCTCTGTACTTTAAAAAAACAAATCATATGCCAATACCTTTAAATCTAATATAACAATTTTTATATCAATAACTTATAACTTTATAAATGACCGGTAAATATACTTGCGAAATTAAAGAAAATAACGAAAAATTAGTTTTTACCTACGATATTTCGTAAAAAAAAGAGGTCAACTATTTATTATTAGCTTGCCTGGCAAAGGGTAGCATTTTTTAACGATGAGAGTTTCTCCATGGTAAAAGCCAAAGTTAGGTAGCTATAATACTCCACGGATAAAACCGGATATACTTGCATGTACTAAAGTACAATTTGAGGCTCAGTTTCTCGTATTATATTTGGCTTCAACCTTTGATTCTTATCCCGAGTCTTAAGAGGAGCAATCTGTTTGTAGAAATGAAATGGAAACACCCTAAAAAGCTCCAGAGAACTGACATTCATGAGGTTTTTCTGAAAGAAGGTAAATTTGATGCTATAGGTAGAAATGGCAATATGAATCTACATTGGTTCCCCTCTGTCATTCCCGAATGCTTCCCCGTTTTTACGAGGACAAGTTTATCGGGAATCCAGTACCTTTCCAGTTCTCTTCCCCATGCCGGGATTCCCGATAAAGACGTTCGGGAATGACAAATGAAACATGAGAATGACAGAAAACACATGGGGATGATGCTCTGCATGGACAAATAATCCCTGTTCAAGGCACACAGGGATAGGGTGTATCGCTGCTACCTCAAAAATTGATTACCTCAGATGATTCAGTCTTCATGGTAGCAATCATTGTAAAAGAATCACTTCCTGGCATACCTTTTTCTTTTCTTTAATATCAAATATCAACAC
>SULG01000166.1 GCA_005524015.1 Candidatus Jettenia ecosi | reverse complement strand
AACCCCGAAGGGGTGACATGATTGTAGAATCCTACGAATGAAACTGAACACACCAGCATGTGTCACAGAGCACAACGTAGAGACGCAAAATCTTGCGTCTCTATGTTATGCTGTCTGGTTTCCATCGTTGATCACTATAGTTTATGAATTACCTTGACCGTGCACTATAGCAAACCTCTTTCAAAATTTCCGATTAATGAATATTTCATTTTGCTCTTATTTTGAATATTCGAGAATATACTATGTATCATATCAGATGTGTAATCCTTATAACACAAATCAATCCTGAAATTTATTTGTCCTGCCTCAAGGAATTTTGGGATATAGTGGATAAGAGAAAATGGCTTTTCATGAATGACTATGGTCTTACATTCATTGTCCATTGCTATGAGTTTATCGCCATATTCATTTTCTACAATCACTTGCTTGAAACTACACCGATTTTTTCCAGGACAAGTCCCTTTCTTATGTGCCCAAATGCAGGTTTCGGAGATGAAGAGCGGAATATCCTGGTAAATAACTATATCTGTATGGGGAGAAAACAACTTCTGTAAATTATCTTTATCATCTTCGGGTGATAAGGTGTATCGGTAAAATCCCAATCCTTTCAGTTTTATTGCAGAGAGTGGGTTTAGACAATACAAGGGATAATCGGCGTACAATAGGACATCCTTTCCTTCAAACAGACCTATTGCTCCCAGGTTTGAAACCTGAAATTGCCTGAATCCCTGAGAGATCAATTCATTGAGAATCTTTTTAAAATATTCATAGGGGATAGATGCACTCCCTTTATCTCTCATAATAGCAGGAAATGAAAAAATGATCTTATCATTTATTTCCGGTCGCCCTCTCTTCGTAAAAATTTCATAAACTTTCTCTTTTATAAAAGGGGATTGAGGAGGATTATCGTTTGTGAAGATTTTATCTGTTAGTAAGATGTATATCTTATACATTTTTTCTAACGGTATGTAGTTCAAATAATCCAGGTTATCAACTTTGATAGATAGCTTCATTTCATTTTCAGAAATAGTGCTTTGTGAATATGCCTCTTTAGCTGTAGCACTATCGGGAATACCTCCAAATCCCCCTTGATCCCCCTTTAAAAAAGGGGGAAAGGGTGAATGTTTTAGAAAAGGGGGATTAGGAGAATTTTTGGCAATGGTATCCTTTATCCACTCCTTTATGTTTTCACCTCTGTACTCCCTATTCTTCATCCATGTTGCTGATAAATTTTCGAGATAATCTCTTCGAATATCATTTAATATGCTGAGCGGGACAAATAAATCCCCGGAGATATCGGCATGCATGCTGGCTAATCTAAATGGCGTTCCACCTGAACGGGAAAAGCAGCTTTTTATATCTTCCTCTTGAATTATCTTATGGATTCCTTTCTCCAGATTTATAGGATAGTCCTTAGTATATGGGACGTTCTGTACAACTCCTTGTATGCTAATACCATCTGGCCTTATTCTTACTGCGAGATCGGCTGGTATCTGAGAAGGTACGAGCTTTTTCGGCGTCTTTGGAGAAAACATCTCATGAACCTTTTGGGAAGAAAGTAGATAGAGCTTTGTGCCTTGTCTATAGCAGTGTTCGGTAGAAATCGCAGCAATATCACCTGCCTTTATACTGAATACCCTTTTTCCTTTAACCACGATAGTCTTAACAGGTAGCAATGCCGGTTTTGCCAAAGTATTCTCAAAAACCTGTAACAGATCTCTTACGCCAATCTCCGCATCTGCTTTTATGGTAAGGTATCCATTTCCCGATTGTATTACTTCACCGGCGTAAGATCCGATATTTGCAGGATATGATGAGTTAATCATATCTGCCGCCTTTACCGGACCATTCCTGATAATTTTTCCGTTTTTATGATTGCTTTCTCTCAATAAATACGAATGGGTTGTTTCCCGGCTAAAAACGGTTTTTATGCGACGAATAGCGGCATCGTAGTCATATAATTTACCATCAATGGCCTGCCGGTAAGCATGTGTTACTACGGCAACATATTCTGGTGATTTCATACGTCCTTCAATTTTACATGAATGGACACCTGTATGTATCAGATTGTTTATGTGAGGGAGTGTAAGAAGGTCCTTCATAGAAAAAAAATATCCACCTTTATTCTGTTGATCCTTGTAATACATCCTGCATGGCTGTGCGCAGCGCCCACGATTTCCGCTTCGACCACCTATCACACTGCTGAAGAAGCACAATCCTGAATAGGAGTAACAAAGCGCCCCGTGGATAAAGACCTCTATCTCTGCGGAGGTATTTTGTGAGATATGATTAATCTCATCCATTGATAACTCCCGGGCCAGGACGATGCGTTTAAACCCCATCTTCTCCAGTTGTTTGACTCCGGCAATAGTATGAATGGCCATTTGTGTGCTGGCATGAACGGTAAATTGGGGGAATTGGGATTGTATTAAATAAAGGAGTCCCAGATCCTGGAGGATGATGGCATCAGGTTGCAGTTCTTCCAATGCGATTAAATAGTCCACAATCTTATCCAATTCGTTGGTTTTGATCAGGGTATTCAGGGCTATATAAACCTTGATATGCCTTTCATGCGCATAAGCAATGGCCTTGCTGGCATCGTTCAGGCTAAAGTTTTCTGCGCTGGCGCGGGCGCTAAAGTCATTGAGACCCAGGTAAACGGCATCTGCTCCATTCTCAACAGCAGCAAAAAAACATTCCATAGTACCGGCAGGGGATAATAGCTCGGGCTTTTTTCGTTGAGATTGTGGATAAGATGACAGGGAGTGGGAATTGTTCTTTATCATGATCATGCAATTTTTACATCTAATCAAATACCAGTAACCACAGATTTCACAATTATGCGGATATATAAAAATTTAAGAGGCGCCAGGGAAGATTTATTCACCGTGTAAGAATACATAGTGAAATTATGGTCTTACTTAAAAGTATCTTTATTTAACGCTTCATACAAGGCAATCTGCTCTTCCACGCTTAATTGTCTGGCCTTATGCTTGCTACACAAACACATGGAACAGCGTTCATCACTGCAAAACTGACAACTAAAACAGTCGTCACATGGGTACTTTTTATCTTTACACTTACTCATTTTTCTATAAGAGGAGTAGTATTGTTGTAAAATGCGATAATCATCTTATTTATAAGTATAGAAAATTTATAGGATATTCAAAAGATAAATCATAAATTATTATGGCAATAAAAGGCATCTTTGGTAAATCTTACTCCTGAAGTATCTCGTTATTGACTGATATTGAGAATGTTATATAATTGGAAATAGTATACAATAGTTCCTGGAGATAACTCTTTTCATAATCTAAATTTACTGAAAACGTGAAAAATGAAGCTTGGCAAATTTGAAATCTATCCGGTTAATGACGGCTACTTTTATCTCGACGGTGGGGCGGTTTTTGGTGTTGTGCCCCGTGTCTTATGGGAAAAGATATATCTGCCTGATGAAAAAAACAGGATACAGCTTGCTCTCCATTGCCCTTTGGTGGTAACGAAGAAATATAATATCCTTATCGACACAGGGGTTGGAACAAGGCATGATGAAAAATTTTACAAGATTTACGGTATTGATAAAAAATCCAGCCTTCTGGAATCTTTAGGTCGTTTTGGATATCAACCCAGAAATATTGATCTCGTTATTAATACCCATCTCCATTTTGATCATGCCGGTGGAAATACAACCTTTAATGAACAGGGTGAAATTACCCCCACGTTTCCAAAAGCGAAATATCTCATTCAAAAAGGGGAGATGGAGGCAGCCCTGGACGTCAATGAAAGGACAAAGG
>SULG01000165.1 GCA_005524015.1 Candidatus Jettenia ecosi | reverse complement strand
TGTTCTTTTGTAGGGGCGAACCTTGTGTTCGCCCTTGCCCTGCACAATCCAGAACGTTTGTGTTTGTTTTCGATTTGGGCGAACACAAGGTTCGCCCCTACAGAGGTGTTATAAAAAATTCCCCTCTTGGGAGGGGTTAGGGGTGGGTAAAAAGTCGTTGGGTTTTGTCTTTTAAAACCCAACCTAATTTAAAATGCATAGGAATTACAATTTACGTAATCATGCCTCTTAATAGTTTCAGATTCGTTTTAAACCACTCTTCTCCTCCCGGAGTTTCAAGTATCATGGGTATATTTTTAAATCGTATATCGTTTACAAGAAGACGAAAAGTGTCCTTTCCGATACATCCATACCCTAAATTCTCATGTCGGTCGATGCGTGTTCCTAAACCCTTTTTAGAATCGTTCATATGGAAGATAGCTATTTTATCGAGTCCTATACTATCATGAAACTTCCGGAAAGTTTCTGCGTAGGCTTTTTCTGTTCTCATATCATATCCTGCTGCAAAGGCATGGCAGGTATCAAAACAAATTCCGATCCTGCTTTTATCCTGTACAAGCTCGATTATCTTTGCCAGGTGTTCAAAGGTATAGCCAAGAGTAGATCCCTGACCTGCTGTATTTTCTATGAGTAATTTCAGTTTGAGACCTTTTGTTTGGTCAATTACGATATTAATACTTTCAGCAATAAGTTTAAGGCAGGTATCTTCCGAAATCTTGTTCATATGTGATCCGGGATGCAACACAAGTCCCGATGCATGTAAATATTCAGCCCGAATAATCTCCTCCAGAAGGGCATTGCGTGATTTTTTTAGTTTTTCTCTTTCAAGGCTACCGGGATTTATGAGATATGAGGTGTGTATTACTACAGATTTGACCGTTGATTTCCCAAGATTCTCCTTATATTGAATAACCTCTTTTTCTGATAATGATTTTGCTTCCCACCGTAATTGCTGTTTACTAAAGATCTGTATAGTATCGCATTGTAATTTATCTCCACGCATCGGAGCGTTTTCAATACCACCGGAAATTGAAACGTGTGCGCCAAGCAAGGCCATGTAATTTTTCCTTATGTATAGATAGAACGGACAAAATAAAGGATTCAGATGAATTTATAGTGTTATATTAATAAAGAAAAAGATATAGAAACACAAGGAATTAACGTGTTACTATATACAAAGAATATTATTACTAAAGATAGAAACAGAAAAGTGGGAGATTGGAAATGGATATATATGAATATGCAATGCAGATGGAGAAAGATGGTGAGAATTACTATCGTGAACTAGCTGGAAAGATTGATAATAAAGGGCTTACGTATATATTTACCAGGCTTGCAGACGCAGAGGTGATTCATTATCAGATCTTTTTGAAGATGAAGAAAAATGAAAAAGTATCTGTGGCTGATACACCGATATTAACAAATGTAAAAAATATTTTCATAAAGATGAAGGAGGAAAAAGAGATTGCAGGCATTCATACCTCGCAGATAGAACTGTATAAAAAGGCTCAGGAGATTGAGAAGAAGAGCCAGGAGTTTTATAGTGAAAAAGCCCATGAGATAAAGGACCCATCACAAAAAGAGGCATTCCTGAAGATTGCAGAAGAAGAGAAGAAGCATTTTTTCATATTGGAGAATATCATTGTTTTTGTTTCACGCGCTGAGAATTGGCTTGAAAATGCTGAATGGTACCGTTTTGATGAATATTAACCTACCTTGAGTAAGAACCTATCAGAAAACCTATGAGAGCTATTGAAAAATATGCCTGAAAGAAGGATTTTCTGGTATAGTGATTAACGATTGAAACCAGACAGCATATGACAGAGATGAAGTTTTGTAAGCCACATGTTCTCCGGTATCGTGATCAATATTTACCATGTACACCATGGTAGAGACGCAAGATTTTGCGTCTCTACGTTGTGCTCTGACACACGCTGGTGTGTTCAGTTTCATTCATAGGATTCTACAATCATTTCACCCCTTCGGGCTTAGATTATAGTATCTAATGGTTATTGTTCTCTTGCGCTGTAGTTACACAGATCATACATGAGGCTATCTTTGGCAGGAGAGACGTAAAATCTTAACCGTCTCTCCTCATGAAAAAACGGTGTGGATGTATGGCGAGGCTTTACAGGCTGTCCGAGAATTCAATCGACGCACGAATGTCATACTAAATATTGTTGTTGTGCTAATATTTTATCAGCATATAGTATAGGCTTGGCCGTGTGAAAGCATTCTCGGACAGCCTGTAAAGGGTTGCCCTACGGAATTGAAATTCCTCAACGTTAAACACAGAGATACACGATGTTGCAATGGTAGAGACGCAAAATCTTGCAGTTGTATAGGCGCGTAAGATGTTGCGTTTGTCGGTTGTAGAGACGCAAAATCTTGCGTCTCTACTTAACCTGATCCCGTAGGGATGTCATGATTATAGCAAAAATCAGAAAAAGCCCTTAAACCCCGTAGGGGTGGCATGGGACACCTGCGTTGCGACGTCATTCTTTTGGGGTTGAATGTGGTATGTTCGGTCTCATACAGAGGGTACTATAGGTTCCACATAAGCCTTATTTTTCAACCACTGCCTGCTCAATGATGACTTGAAAAAGAGGGACATCATCGTAACCGCTTTTGGATGTAGTGCCCTGATTCTCAATGGTATCTACCACGTTCATACCTCCTACAATCTTACCAAATACACAGTAACCCCATCCGGCAGAGTTCTTTCCTTTATGATCAAGAAAGCCGTTATCCGATGTATTGATAAAGAACTGAGAGCTGGCAGAGTGAGGATCTGCCTTACGTGCCATAGCTATCGTGCCACGGTTATTTTTGAGTCCGTTATCTGCCTCATTGGTAATTGAAGCGCGGGTAGGTTTTTCACGCATATCAGGAGTTAAACCCCCACCCTGAATCATGAATCCCTTGATTACCCGATGAAAAATAGTGCCATTATAAAATCCATCACGTGCGTAACGGAGAAAATTTTCCACTGTTTTTGAGGCCGATTGAGGATCAAGTTCCAGGGTAATAATCCCATGATTGGTTTTTAACTGGACACGCGGGTTAGACTGGTTTGCATAAACAGACTGGACAAGACAAAACAGGGTAATACAAAGCATAACTACGATTTTTTTCAAAGGGATCCTCCTTTCATGAGGGAATAATTACCATCTTTTGTTTTTATAAATTTTAACAGTTTTCCGGATAATAAATTTGTACGATTCTTTTCCGGGGAACCATATGCCTGATATGCTATGAGCACATGAGTATCTTTATATCATCACGATGTTACGATACACCACACTTTAACTATTTTTAAGATAATAATCTACATTTTTTTCATAATACATTATTATACATTATTTATTATACACAGCGTCATTAATCAGATACGAATCCCCATTTTCACGGGGACAAGTATGTCATTCCCTCGGAAGCGGGAATCCAGAAAAATACTGGATTCCGGGTCAAGCCCGGAATGACAGATGCTTGTCCTCGAATGTAGTTATCGGGGAGTTGTAAACTTATGTCGCTATGTATAGCAAACGCTTAAGTCCCGAATACATGAAAAGCTGATAAAAGGATTTGTATCGTAAATTAAAATTGATAGAATGGTTGGCATTGTTATTTTCAAAAAACTACAGTGTTACAGTCATGAACTATTATGGCTTCGATACATAGATAAAGAGGCCATGTGGCCTGCATCCTTCTGGAAATATTGCCTAAGGAAACAAAAAATTGCAGACAGTATGTGAAACAAGTAAATGAGGATTACCTATTCAAGAGAGTTTTTAATCATAGGAGAAAAGGGGTGAAAGGGCTAATATGCTTTTCCTGCTGCTCATTTTTAAGAGGATAAGTTCCATGAGGACAAGTTTTGTAGGAATGACAGGGAAGATGGATGGCATGCGCAATGAAATTATAACCAAATAAATCAAGGCTGTCATTCCCGAATGTTTTTATCGGGAATCCAGATGTAAAATTGTAACAAAAGACTGGATTCCCGCTTTCGCGGGAATGACAAATAAAAAACGGGAGTGACAAATAAAAAACTGAAATCCAGAAATGGAATCTTTATGAGTTATGATAAATATTAT
>SULG01000164.1 GCA_005524015.1 Candidatus Jettenia ecosi | reverse complement strand
CCTATGGGATTAGAGGGGAACATGGACACACGTTGTTTTTTTTACAAGGAGATACCTCCTTTTTTAAGGTCTTATATGCCCAAAATCTCCCTCTAATCCTCCATCTTTACTCAAGATTGAAGATGAAGGAGTTGAGGATGATCCTTTTCCTTTCCCTTCCATCCTTCCAAGGAGATAAAATTCAAAATCATTTGGTTCAAGATACGCATCTGTAGGTAGTGTTTGTTTTGCCAGGTCAACCGGTTTTACCAGGTGCGGGGTAACGACAATAACCAACTCTGTCTCATTTTTCCGAAAATCATTACTCCTGAACAGGGCGCCTAAAACCGGAATATCACCGAAAAGAGGAAATTTCGTTACTGTTTGCCTGACTTCTTCATTGAGCAGACCTGCAATAGCAAAGCTTTGCCCTTCGGCCAGTTCTATTTCTGTCGATACACGCCTGGTAGTCAATGCCGGTATGGTAAAACCCTGAAGGGTAATGGTATTGGTAAAATCCAGTTCAGATACCTCCGGAGCTACCTGCATATTAATTTTATTGTTACTTAATACGGTGGGAGTGAAGTTGAGCCCGACCCCGAACGGTTTATAATAAATGGTAATTGTCGGGATTCCTCCTCCTGCCCCTGACTGAGGAACAGGAACGGGGAATTCACCGCCGGCGAGGAAATAAGCCGTTTTTCCACTTAAGGTAATGAGTGTTGGCTCTGCCAGGATCTTTAACAGGCCATTTTCCTTTAAGGCATCAATAAACATCGTCCAGGTAGCACCGCCTGACATAAAACGGAAGATAAGGTTAATACTATCTGTGGTGTTTAATGTTGCTGCCGGGGGAGTGCCGGGCGGTATCCTTGCGAGGTTATCGAGGATCGATATCCCAAACTGCCTTCCGCTGTTACTCAAAAAGTTAAAATTTACCCCCAATCTCTTAATGAGGGTGCGGGACATCTCGGATACGCGGACCTCGAGCATTACCTGATGAACGCCTCCTACCTCAAGAAAGTTGTTAATCAGATATTTTCCCTCTCTGTTTAACGGGGCGTATGACCGGGCAATCTCGATCACCTGAGAGATATTTGTTGTACTGGAAACGGCGCCTGAAAGGGTAATGCTCTCGTTCGTAGCAGTTACCCGTATATCCTCTTCCCGGGGAAATATCTCGTGAAGGCGTTCTTTCAAACGGTCAATATCGGGTAATACCTCAAGGTCAAAGATCGTGGACGGTCTGCCGTTCTCATCCCATAAGGTAAGATTTGTCAGGCCGGGGGTCTTTCCGGTAATATAAATCTCACGGGGTGTAAGCACCGTAACATCCGCTATATCGGGGGCAGCCAGAGATACCCGCTTTACCGGCTTCTGGCTTCTTATGATGGTAGACTTTCGCACGGTTAGGGTAAGCTTCTGCGGTTGCGTAGTATCTATCTTCACCTTTGCGGGGTTGCCCGCCCAGCCTTGAAAGGAAAAAATAAGCACGAGGATAAGGGTTACCGGAAAAGAGGCCCTGTTATACCAATGCGTTGTGATCCGGTCTGCCATGTTATTTACTCTCCTTCCTTTCCAAAGTTCAACTCGGTTACACAGCTTCCCTTGATTAATTGCACAGATAAAACCTGCGGTTTTGATGGTGTCCGGTCCGCCTTTTTTTTCCCCCTGTAAGAGGTGAGTAACGCAGGTATTGTAGTGCCTCCCGTGATTACATCTTCACTATCGGTAAAATTTCTCAGCGCCAACTGGATATTCCCCTCACTAACTGCCAAAGCCAGCCTTTCTGCCTCATCGGGGGTTACTTCCAGGGTAATCACCTCTACCTGTGCAGGTTTCTCCTTTTTATTATCATTTTCTACCTGAGGGCCTGCAGCAAGAACAAGGATATTTTCAAGCACAATCTTGGTTATTGGGGTAGAAACCTTTCCTCTTTGTCCCATGGTTACGAGTACGTCTACCCGGTTCCCTGGATGGATAAAGCCCGATATGCCTATTACCTTATCGACCTTTACTGACATTGCACGCTTTTGTGGGGTGACTACCGCCGCTACCCCGCCGGTTTTGATCGTAATCGGCGCCAGCCTTGACTCGAATATCGGTTCATTTGCCTTCAAGGGGTAGAGCAAGACCCTCCCCTCTATGGCAGAAGGGTCGGAAAAACAGCCTGCCGGCAAACTTTCTTTTAGAAACGGTACGAATTTTACCATACTTTTGGTAAGCGGTGTGCACCAGGGTAAATCGAGTACTGCTACTGCCACCGGCACGGTGTTGGAAGGCCTTATCTGCGCTTTTGCCTTTTTTTGTAATTGGCCGTAACTGAGCAAGGCGACAAACAGGGCAATACCTATTGCCAGGCTGAACATAAGTATTGGTTTCATTTTCACAATTAAATCACTCCCATTTCAAGGCTGGTTCAATCCTTTGCGATTGAACCATATGTTTAAAATCTAAAGTGCTAATTTAAAAATGTATAGGAATTTCAAACGTGTTGCCTCCCCCTGAATCCCCGGAGGGGGACAAGCGCTGTCCCCCGCTGGCGGGGGTGAAGGGGGTGGGCCGATGTCGAGAAAACATATATTTTAAGTCTCCAAAGGCTTCATGTAATGCATAGGAATTTCAAACTATAGTGACCAACGATTGAAACCGAACAATAAAAGATATCATGATAAGAGTATAATGTGTTTTTTCTTTCTCAATCTCGAAGAGATGTCATGATTATAGCAAAAGCAGAAAAAAGATTTTCAACCCCGAAGGGGTGACATATAGTATCAAATAGATGAAACCGGACGGTACATATTGAAACCAAATAAAATGAGCCATGATTTATAGTATCCAAATGATGAAACCGAACATATCATCAACTGAAGAAGGATTACCCTGTCTGTCATTGCGAGGGTCTTTCCCGAAGCAATCTCTTCTAAAATATTCAAGGGATTGCTTCGGACACTACCCTCGCAATGACATGTTAAGAATCCTCTCCATTTCATATACTTACCTATGAGCCAAAGACTCAACTTTCCCCACATTCTGTTCGGTTTCATATGTTGGATGCTATAACAGTAGTGGCAAGGCGCGCCTTGCCACTACTGTTATAAAGGTCTCCAAAGGCCTCATGTAATGTTTATTGCAGGGAAGAAGCATTTGCTGCCCAACGTATAAAACCACATTCATGGTAACAACAGCAAGTGCTTCGCCCCTACAATTGCCATTTCTCCATAACAACAACCCTGGCAACGGAGAACAACGTGCCCAGGGCAATCGCCACCCCGTATGCCATCACCGGCATTTTCTCTTTTTTCCCCGGAGGGAGATACGTAAACCTTCCTGTGAGTACAAATATCTTCAGGATTGCTCCGTATCGTTTGATCGTCTCCATGAGATACCCATGGAATGCAAGGAGTATCATGGCATAGATACCCCCGGTCAAAGCTGTACCGAGGGAGGCTATGAATACCCCTTTCATCCCAAGGAATCCGCCTACAGCGCCCATAAGTTTTACATCGCCTGCTCCCATGCCTGCGGCAAGGTAAAAAGGTATGAAAAGGACGATTCCCAAAAACAGGCCCTCTACACTGAAAATAAGCCCCGGAATTCCTTTTGTACAGGTATAAAATGCAATTCCTGTCACCATAGCAGGGAATGTTAACCAGTTCGGTATCCTATGAGAGCGGATATCATAGAATGCAGCAATGAACAACATGATAACTAAGGATAAAAGGGGGATTATCTCAATGAGGTCCATAGTGATTTATTCTTTCTTTTGACAGGTAACAATTTGTTATGTATACTTCCTCTTAAAGGGGATACATTATCCGACATCTGGTCCCATACCATTTGAGTTTTCGAAATAGATAATGTATCCCTTACCTATGAGTTATCTTAACGAATTCTTCATTACAACTTACTTAGGCGCCATTTTATCTCCGAGACTCGTAAATGCAGTTTCCATTTTTGAGTTAAGAATTGTAACAGCAGCAACAATACCTACAGCAATAAGAGCAGCAAGTATACCATACTCAATAACGGTAATACCTTCTTCACCCTTTAAGAAATTTAAGAATTTCTTCACCTTAATCACCCCCTTTCTCTTATGGAAAAATGTAATTTCAAGACACATCAATGATAATTGATGCGCTACATCTTGTTTCTGGCTATAAAAACAAAAAAT
>SULG01000163.1 GCA_005524015.1 Candidatus Jettenia ecosi | reverse complement strand
TAGAGGATAGGGGCATCATAACCTGTGAGCAATTTCTCAGTTACAATTAATATTTTTGGGCAGGTATCCTGCTTAACAAAGGTCTTTCTGATTCCCTTTTCTTTTTCTGCTGTAAGATGATATTCCTTGAGATATACCGAGTCATTGTGATTGCCTGTATAGATTACCGATAAATATTCAGATGGTAAATAGGTATCCAATGCCTTTTTGTACAAGGCGCATGCCTCTCTATCCACACCCACTAAAAATGCCTTATATCCCAATGGCTCTACGTATTCTTTATAATGACTAGCAACGAACTCAGCTACCTTATCAACCCTCTTTGCGCCTTTTAAGAAATTGCGGATGTTGATTGCCCGCTCAAGGATTTTGTTTAATTCGTCAATGTCACTAATGCCCTCTGTTTCTGCTAAACTCCAGAACTCTTTTTCAAGGGTTTCTTTGGGAACTAAGAGTTCATTAGGCGCCAGAGAATAATATAAAGGCAAGGTCGTGCCGTCTCTTATTGAATCTGCAATAGAATACTTGTGTAAGTAACCTTTCTTATCATCTATACCAAAGGTCTTAAATGTCCCCCTGCCGTGAGCAGTCTTATCAATGGGTGTGCCGGTAAAGCCGATACATGTGGCGTTGGGAATAGCCGCCAATAAGTAATTGCCCAAATCTCCCTGTGTCGTGCGGTGTGCCTCGTCAACAAGGACGTAAATATTTTTGCGAAGATTTATATTGGCAGGCATATCCTGGAATTTATGTATCATAGAAACGATAATGCCCCTATAATCGTTTTTGAGTAGTTTGTTCAAGGTTGCGATACTCATGGTTCTTTCTGCGTGGTCTATACCAAGTGACTCCAGATTACGCACAAGTTGGTCTTGCAATTCGTTGCGGTCAATGAGCATCAGAATAGTAGGCTTCTCTGATTCAGGCGCTTTGAAGAGTATTTCTGCCGCCTTTATCATGGTATAGGTCTTACCGCTTCCCTGTGTATGCCATACAAGCCCTCTGTGTTTGGTAAGGTGATGTGCCCGCTCTATAACCAACTCAACTGCTTTTGTTTGATGCTGGGAAAGGATATATTTGTTTAATTCCTCATCTTTCTCGGCGAAGATAAAGATAATGTAGTCCTTGATGTAAGCCAAAATACGTTCTTTATTGAAAAATGTCTTTACCTTATCCTCAAGCCTGCCTGCTTGCTCTTGTTTCCAATTGAAGATACTTCTCTTGTTCATATTCCACGTTACGCCATAAGAGAGGCCGAGCGATTCCGTAACCGTGAACATCTGCTGTGGTATCATCATTTCAGGCGTTTCTTTATGATAGCGTCTTAATTGGTCAATACCTATGGCAATTGCCTCATCTAACGCAGCATTCTTGCACTCAATTACCACTACAGGTATGCCATTGATGAGAAATACTATATCCTCACGGTTGCCATAATGACCATTGAAGTAATAATATTCTTCAGTTACCTGATACATATTGTTGCCAGGATTATGAAAATCTATGAGGATAAGATTGAATTCTCTGTTTTCTGCTTGAGAATAAAAGGTCTTTTCGCCTTTGAGATATGCGAGAAAATCTCTGTTGCCCTGTATGGTGTTTGGCAGGACGCTTAACTTTCTTGTTAACTCCTCTTTGGTATCTTCCAACTTTGGATTAAACTTTTTTGCCTTCTGATAGAGGATGTCGCTAAAAAATAGCGAGGCGTTGTGTGCCCTGTCTTGAATTGAAACAGCGTTTGCATCAAAATCCCTTTTGGCTTCAGCGTCAGGGCGGGAAACTATCTCCCAGCCAAAATTCTGAGCATACCTTAGTATTGGATTTTGAACCGATATTCTTTCAGTCATACGAGAAATATTCCTCGCCGGAGGCGTGCCTTCTTAACGGAGCACTTTTCCTGTTTTGCTGATTATTTGCCCAAAGATAGTGTTGTTTGCCCTTTTAAATTCCTGAGGGGTGTATCCGATTACTTCCAGAGGAGCATCAATGTTCATTGTCCTCTTTTTCATTTTTCTCGATTATAACAAAATGAAAATAAGTAGCAATGTTTTTAACCTTTGATTCCAACCAGGTGGCAGGAGGAAACTCCTGCCACCACTTCGGAAACTCCTGCCACTACTGGAAATTCTTGCCCGTGCTTCCCCGTGCCTGTGCTGCCAGGAGTTTCCCCCTAACCCGTGCTGTCAGGAGTTTCCTCCTGACAGCAATCGCTACCACTCCATATCCACAGGAATTGCCGATGAGCCAATAGACAGATAATCCCGTGCGCTGGAGTAAAACCAATCCTCTGGTGTGGAAACAAGTCTTTTTCTCACTGGGTTTGCATGAATATAGTTGATTTTCGTAATCATCGTTTCCCGCTTGGTTAAAACCAGATCATCAAATCTATTCTTTCACAATTTAAAGACCTGTCCTTTTGCCCCTTCGGCGTTTGCCTTAAGTATGTTTAAAAGTTCAAGCTAGCCTTCTTGTTCCAGCGCTTTTCTGATCTGGACAGAAGTAAACTTCTTGAAGTCCCGCATAAAAGCAGAGATAGCAGCGCTTTGGTCCGGCCACAGGACCAAATGAATATGGTTAGGCATGAGGCAGTAAGCGAGCAATTTGCATATATACTTGTCTTTGCAAAAGAGCAGGCTTTCGCAGAGGATATCGAAGTATGCTTTACTTTTAAATACCTTTGCCCATTCAACAACGGTTGTTGTGATAAAGTATGGATAACCTGAATAGTTCCATCGGTTTCTTAGTCCCATAATAACTCCTATTGATGTGGCAGGAGGAAACTCCTGCCACTACTGGAAATTCCTGCCCGTGCTTCCCCGTTTCCCCGTGCAGTCAGGAGTTTCCTCCTGACTGCAACTTCGTTCAGGATAACAACTGCTGGACAACCTGCGATCTATAAGGGAATTAAAAGATTTTCAAATCCTTCACCCTTATTTGTCCTGTCATTAAGTGGTGCAGCATTGACTTAAAAAGGACTTGTAAGGTTTTATGTTTGGCATTAGCAAATTCAAATTTCTTATCAATGGAAATAATTGATTTTGCTATTTCATTTTGGACATCAATTGGTGGATAAGGCAAATCCATATCTTTTAGCCTTTCAATGCTCACACTTGCTTGATTAACGTGTCTACGACAAACCATTTTGTAGTGTCCATCAAACCATTTCTTATGTAAAAAATTCGCTAAATAAGTGGAGTTAATTGAGGTGTCATCTTTAATGCGAATAATAGTCATGTGATTAGACAAAACATAACCATCTCCATTCTGCCAAAGTGCTGTCTTGCCAACAAGTTCTTCACTATTTGTATTATTGAATACAATGTCGTTTTGCTTAAGTTTATACTTCTCAACAGACTTGTTCGTTTCAATAGATTTTATCTGCGTTAAATCAATCCTACCAAAATCGGTTACGTTAAATGGCCGAAGTTGAGGTATTCCCACACCTAACTCATTCCATTGCCCACAAGGAAAACCATTTTGAAATTCTACAATACCCATTTCTGCTAAACTACCCAATTTCACTTTATCCCATTTTAATGTAATATCCTCTTTCTGCGCTTCGCCACGTAACCCTTCGGTAAAAAGTTTCTGCATGAGCGCCTTCTTGAGTTCGGTGGTCGTCTGAATAATCTTTTCTTGGGTCTCTATGGCGGATTGGATTTTGGAGAGGATATGAGCAATATTATATTGTTCCTCTAATGTCGGTAAACCAAATTTGAACTTTTTTAATAAATTCCAAGATGTGCGTGGATGATTTACCCCTGAAACCGATTAAATAGCTTTGCAACATTTGTTCGGTTCCTTTTAAAACAATAATATCCGTTGAACAAATTCCTGATAAATCTACTAAAACTGCTTTATCTAAATATGGCCGCAGTTTTCCATAAAGAATATCTTCGTTATGAAATTTATATTTTGCGCTTTTTACTTCACCTTCATTGCCATAATTCTTTAGCCTAAACACTCCTGTTTGCATATGCTCTAATCCAACATACTTGCTTTTCCCATTAGAATTTGGCGTTACTATTTCTTTTCTCTGAGTACATACCGCACCTAGTTCCACAACTTGCCAATTCTCAGGCACAAATCCAATCTCTGTTTTCTTAAAACCACTCATCTAATACCCTATCTTTTTCAATATTTCTTTTAAATCTTTAT
>SULG01000162.1 GCA_005524015.1 Candidatus Jettenia ecosi | reverse complement strand
TTACAAAACACCGGAATTTGTTTTGCGGTAGCTATAATTAAGGACAACTCAAAACAAATCGTCCTATTTGCGCTGGGAAAGCTATGTATGATATTCTGCATTGATTGTGACATACTCATGGGATAAGTCACATGTCCATACCGTATCTGAGTAATCACCCAATCCAAGTTCCAAACGGATCTGAATATCTGTACTTTTCATGGACATACTTAATGTAGTAAGGTCACATTGTGTCGGCATTCCTTTAGCGAAGATCAAGATATCATTGATGGAGAGAGTGGTCTTCGATTCGTTCAATTCCACACCTGCATAACCGGCAGCAGAGACGATACGTCCCCAATTGGGGTCTTCGCCGTTGATTGCTGTCTTTACCAACGGAGAATCTGCAATTGATCGGGCAATCCGTGCAGCATCGCCTCGTGACCTTGCACCGATCACATCGATTTGGATAAATTTTGTAGCGCCTTCCCCATCCTTCACAATAGCTTTTGCCAGGTAGCTGGTTACGTAATCCAGACCCTGCTGAAAAATTTGTAAAGGCGAGCCACCGGTATTTTCCTTACTGGAGGAGATATGTATCCCGGAGGCGCCATTTGCAATAATGGCAATGGTATCGTTTGTGCTCGTGTGACCATCGATGGTAATGCGGTTAAAAGAGGATTCTACAGATTTCCTGAGACATTCATCGAGAAGAGAGCCTGGCATGGAGACATCTGTTGTAATAAAGCATAACATGGTGGCAAGGTTAGGGGCAATCATTCCTGCGCCTTTGGTAATACCACCAAGGGTTACATCCTTATTCTGTATCTTTAATCTGACGGCAATATCTTTTTGCCGGGTATCTGTTGTCATAATAGCCAGCGCCATCGCATTACCATGAGCCGGGGTGCTTCCCAGAGATGCTGTTGCTGCTTTAATGCCAGCACGAACTTTATCCATGGGGAGAGGTCTTCCAATGATCCCGGTAGAGGCAACAAGTGTCTCATCCTCAGAAATTTTAAGGCATTCCGCTGTGAGCCGTACCATCTCTTCAGCATCTTTATCACCTTGTTCTCCTGTACATGCATTAGCATTTCCGCTATTGATAACAATAGCCCGCGTACGTCCCTTTTGAACAGCCTTTCTGCTAAGCTTTACGGGTGCTGCATAAATTTGGTTCGTTGTAAATAACGCCGCACCGGTTGAAGGATATTCTGAAAAAATGATCCCTAAATCAAGACTATCTTTTACTGTTTTTATTCCACAAGCGGCAGTCCCGGCCGAGAACCCCTTGGGTGCAACGATGCTTCCTGTATTCATAACTTCTCTGGTATAAGACACTCTTTCTTGCATGGTATATCAGTCAAACACGGACAGACAATCCCTGTTCAATGCATACAGGGACATAGTTTGTTCATGCCACCCTTTCATGGTAAAATTCTCAATATTAAAATAGAAAAATGCTCATTAGTTCAATACTGTTTGATGTGTTATACTGAAGATATTTTAGGAAGGTAATCATTTTTTAGATCGCATAAAACAGAATTATAAAATAAACACGGCTGCAGCGACTACCGTAGTCCACAAACCATTCTTATCTCCCCGCGCAGCTTGTGTAATATTCCTTGTTTTTACGATTTTGCCACTTATTCTATAGATCTCTTTACGCTCATCGTAGTTCTTTGCCGGATCAAATTCGATACCTAAGGTACTTGCAAGCATAGTAGCCGCAAGATCCTCTGCATAATCGCCCGATTTCCCTTCAGTCTCACCAAATGCATGGTGCTCACTGAGATATCCGTAGTGCGCATGCTCAGAGGGAACAGCCATGCCAATAGATGAAGAGATCATACGGTTCGGCTCATTAGTGGAGTTTTCACTCATAACACAAAAAATCACTTGTCCTGCTTTTAGCATTGCAACGCCCTGTTCTCTTGTAACAATTTTACAATTTGGCGGAAAGATACTCGAAACCCTTACCAGGTTGCATTTCTCAATCCCTGCTTTCCTCAGGGCAAGCTCAAACGACTGCAATTTGTCTTTATGCTTTCCTACCCCTTTGGTAAAGAACACCAACCTTGGTATTATCATAATGGATTGGCTCCTTTCAATAGTTTATGCAGTATAGATACAGAACCCAATGAGACCCGATTTAGTGAAACAAATTTCTCCATGAAATGCAATAAAATTTCCAGGGATAGACAATGCCTTTTTACGGTAAAATCCTTATATTTCATAGTTCGCCATTTTCATGAAACACTACAAAAGAGGAACGATATATCTATTATTGAATCTTTATTCATTCTTGTTGAAAGTTATGAGATTCACTCAATCTTTAAAGATAGAAACAATTTCAGAAAAATAGAGAAAGAGGGTTATTCCCCTGTAAAAATTTGAAAAATATATTGTATTTATTAAAATTTTGTGTTATTTAATTCCTTAAAATTTGTTACAATACATGCTTATAATTATTTTTTATAACTTCTTGTTTTAACGTGAGATGATATTGATGAGCTTCTCTATGCAAGACCAAATAACTACTTTGATAAAGAAGAGCTTCATCTATACAATATCATAGAATAACTAATATTACTACCTCGGTCGAAATACAACTGAATTCTCTTTCAGAGAGTTCTTCATGGAAATGGAGAAGTTCTTGACTCAAAGTCCATGTCACAAATATACCCGGCCGTTCAGTTCACCTATAAGCACGTTTTCAAAGGTTTCAATAGACATTATCCCTATCAAAAGAATCGTTACCCTTTTTAATATCCATGAATAAAAAAGATAAAGTAAAGAAGAAAAAAGACAAAACAAAAACGAAAAAACATAATATACGACATAAGTGGAAATTGGGTATTGAGGAGCTTGCCACAAAACATTTCGATGTCTCCTCAAATGCAGAGCTCATCGTACGCGAGGGTAATTACCAGTACAATATACACGATCTTGTAAAGCGATTTGGTACTCCGCTTGAGGTCGTATTTCCTTTTGTGATCGAGGAACGTTTAAACGAACTCATCAACACCTTCAAATATTATATTCGGCTCAATAAATACCGTGGCAAATTCTATTTCCATTATCCCATGAAGGTGAATCAGAATAAGGAATTTGTCTTACCTATTATCTCCGAGGGTGCACATATCGAGGTGGGCTCGGTTAATGAGCTATGGATAGTCAAACGAATGTGGGAACAGGAACAGTTTTCCCGGCAAATAAAGGTTATCTGCAACGGGCCCAAGACCAATAAGTACCTTGGCCTCATTTACGAATTGAAACAAAAGGGACTTGATATTGTCCCTATCATTGAAGACCGTTATGAGCTTGATTCCCTGAAGGAATACAAGGGAGAACTCGGCATCCGTGTAGATCCGGAGATCAAAGTACAATCACACTGGGATAAACGGATTGATCGCTTCGGCTTTCCCGGACGGGAACTCCTAGAACTTGGACGTATCCGTAACCTAAAAATACTCCATTACCACATTGGGTCACAGATCATCAGGTTAGAAGATATGATTTCTCCCTTAAAAAAAGTAATGGATGTTTACATTAAACTTAAGGCTATGAACCCTACGCTCGACACCATTAATCTCGGCGGCGGCTTTGCCGTTCCCTATATAAAGCGCAAAATGTATTCAGCCGATAGTATTGTCAAACGCTTGCTAAGAACCCTGAAGGAAATAGCAGACCGGCGTGGAATTCCACACCCAAACATTATCGTTGAATGGGGAAGGTATCTCGTAGCGCCTGCACAAATCACTATCTACAGAATCATCTCTCAAAAACCTATACCAAAATCTACAGCTTCATGGTGGTACATTATTGACGGCAGTTTTATCAATGACCTACCCGATACGTGGGCAATCCACCAGAAATGGCATGTCGTTCCGGTAAACTACCTGAACGCCGAACGTTTATCCCGCGTATGGCTTGCCGGGTCGTCGTGTGATTCAGATGACAAGTATACCGGCAACAGTAATTATGTATCTTTACCCAAATTGGAGGATTTAGAGCAGAACGATAAATCACTTTACATCACATTCTTCGATACAGGGGCTTACCAGGATTCACTAGCCTCGCACCACTGCCTGCTCTCATCGCCAGCCAAGATTATAGCTCAAAATGGTGTTATCACCGTTGCACGAAAACGCGAGACAGCGGAGGAGGTTGGTAAACAATTCGGATGGTAAGCTTCGCGGAGCAACGAAACCTATCT
>SULG01000161.1 GCA_005524015.1 Candidatus Jettenia ecosi | reverse complement strand
TTAGGGGGGATTAGAAGGGAACATGAACATACAGTGCTCTTTTCCCAGGGGGATACCTCATACGCATCAAGCTAAGCTCAGTGGCTCGTTGGCTCGTTCTCAAACTCTGTTTGGGAACGCAATTGCCTCGAAACTCTGTTTCGAGTAGGGACAGGTTTGAAACCTGTCTTTCCTGAGGAATCATACACACTATCATTCAGGTTTATCACGGTAGAACAGGCAAGATGCCTGTTCTACCATTGATTCGAGAAACGGAGTTTCTCGTACATGTGTGTTCCCAAACAGAGTTTGGGAACAAGCTGTCGGCGCTTAGCTTGATGCGTATGGGGGGATACCTCCCTTTTCATGGCACACTATTCTTGGCTGGATGCATATGGGGGAGGCGGAAGTCTTCCCACCCCTATCGGAATTGAAATTCCTATACATCAAGATATTTTTAATAGAGCAGAAATAAACTCTTGTTTGCTGGTAATTGCATATTCTATCTTCGATTTTAAGACACCATACTATGGACTCTATAACATACCTATTGCAATTGTTCCATAGAATTCCTTTCCTTTACGGTATATCCCATATGCTGAAAAATTTTATCTATTCAAAGGTAAGTTTTTTACGCCTTTAATTTTCAACAGGATATGACTTATTTAAGAATAGCTTTTTTTTGACAGGTATACGAGGCATAGGTTTCGCTTCCTTACCCTTACACTTAGTTTGCATTTATCCTTATAATCTTTTTAATGAACGAGAGGGGGTGATACACATGGCTAAAGTACAAAAGTCTACCGATTCATCAAGTTTGGCAGAAGTTGTTGACAGGATACTTGATAAGGGTATCGTGGTCGATGCCTGGGTTAAGGTATCTTTGGTAGGTATTGAGTTACTTTCAATAGAGGCTAGAGTCGTTATTGCATCTGTTGAAACATATCTAAAGTATGCTGAATCAATTGGCTTGACAGCAACCGCCGCTGCGCCAGCCTAGAAGTAAGTAACAACCGTCTCTTACCGGGCAATTCATAATGTGTTTGTTATCTATTTAATTGAAAATTTTGAAAGGAGTAACACACATGGCAAAGGTACAGAAATCTACTGATTCATCAAGTTTGGCAGAAGTTGTCGATAGGATACTTGATAAGGGTATTGTGGTCGATGCCTGGGTTAAGGTATCTTTGGTAGGTATTGAGTTACTTTCAATAGAGGCTAGAGTCGTTATTGCATCTGTTGAAACATATTTAAAGTATGCTGAATCAATTGGCTTGACAGCAACCGCCGCTGCACCAGCCTAGGAATAGAACGGGTGGATGACCGTCAGCCATAATGACGGTCATCCATACCTGATATAAGAAATCTCTGATTATTTTGTATTCTCAAAGAAATGGAAAAAGTTGGGAAAGGATCGATTTCTGAAATGCTTACAACAAAAACTGTAAGTATTGTTTGCAGATTCTGTGGAGGGAGAGGAAAGGATCCTTTTGGTATTATGTCTTATATTTCTACCTGTTGTGTATGTGGTGGAAGAGGTATCGTAACAGTTCAGTCACCCTATATCCGATGTGCTCATTGCAGTGGTACAGGAGCTATTAAGAGATTAACCTGTACTGCTTGTATGGGAAAAGGTGTTCAGCCAAGCACTGCTATTTCTCCACAGGTATGTTCTGTCTGTCGTGGTTCCGGGGATGATTTGTCAGCTTCAGCGATGTATTGTTTGCAGTGCCATGGTAGTGGTGTTGTTTCTGTAAAGATAATGAATGTGGAATGAATTGTTAAAAATTAAGAATGATAATCAAATTTGAATGAAAATGACAATAATGGGAGTAGAGATATGGACACAATCGTAAATGAAAATACCCGGCCTGAAGAACCAGGACTTTGCTTAGAGCCAAGCAATGGGTTTGTAGTTACTCCATGTATAGAGGAAGTGGTTGAATCGGCTCTCGCATATCTTAAAGCCGGCTATCCCGTTCACTTATCAGGTCCCGCCGGAACAGGAAAAACAACACTAGCCTTCCACGTGGCAGCAAAACTTGGCAGGAACGTGACACTGATTCATGGTGATGATGAGTTCGGAACTTCTGATCTTATTGGCAAGGATAGCGGTTACAGCAAGAAAAAACTCTATGATAATTTCATTCATTCGGTAGTGAGATCTGAAGAGGTGATGCAGACTATATGGAAAGATAACCCTCTTACCAATGCATGCAAAATCGGTAATGTTCTTATCTATGATGAATTTAATCGTACAAAACCGGAAGCAAACAATGTATTACTGAGTGTCCTTCAGGAAGGAATTCTTGGCATTCCTAAACGTGGCGGGCAGAGAAGTGGATATATAGAGGTACACCCGGAGTTCCGTGCTATTTTTACCTCGAATCCAGAGGAGTATGCAGGTACTCATAAGACACAGGATGCGCTTATGGACAGGCTCGTAACGATACAAATTCATCATTTTGATTGTGAAACGGAAATTAAAATCTTAATAGCCAGATCGGGTATTTCGCGGGAAGATGCAGAAACGATCGTCAATATTATCAGAAAATTGAGAAGTATGGGTGTTAATAATCATCGTCCCAGTATTAGAACTGGTATCATGATTGCCCGTATACTTGCTCACCGGGGCGGCCATGCAGCGTGGGAGGATCCTATATTTCGCCGGATCTGCCAAGATGTGCTCAACGCTAACACCATTAAGGTTACCCGTGACGGGAAACTGATAATGCAGGAAAAGATTGCTGAGATTGTACAAAAGGTTTGTAATATGAAAAATTTACAGAAAGAAGAATCATTATTTTCTTCTATGGCATACTGTGGTTTAACCGCTAAAAAGTAAAGGTACAATAAAAATGGCTATTCAAAAAAGGAAGAGCGTAAAAGATATAAAGACACATGCCGGTATAGTAAATAAAAGATTTTTGCCCCATGAGGCATACATGAGAATTACTACCCTTGAAATGGAGCGGGTACATCGTATCAGGGAAATGGAAAGTGCGCGTCAGCGCATAAAAACTGTTACTGACCGGATCAAAGAGATAGATATTGAAAAAAATATCCTATTAGATCGTATTAAAGCAACTACCGAAAGTTTTCCTGTGAATACGAAAGCGAGTATAAAAACGGATGACATCGCCAGAGATAACAGAGGACAACTCCTCAGATATTAAGTTATGCATGGGATACCTTTTGACGTACACAGGAAACGTATTGCGAGATATACAGGGGATTAGTTATGACTAATAACGGAAAATACATTTATGGCTTTACGAGAAACGATGTGAGGTTCGGTTTCAACCTTGTGGGTATTGATGGTAAACAGGTGTACACTATTTCAGATAATGATATTGCTGCTGTGGTAAGTGATGGTCCGGGTGGTAAGCTCCGTCCGGAAAGAAGGAATCTGAGTGCCCACAATAGCGTTATCAAAGAGGTCATGAAGATATCCTCGATTCTACCTGTTTCTTTTGGTGTCGTGGCTGATAATGAAACGGGCATTAAAAAGATCTTAAAATTAAATCATAATAGCTTTGTAAATCAACTAAAGAGGTTAGGTGATAAGGTTGAAATGGGCCTGAAAGTTATTTGGGATGTGGAGAATATCTTTGAATTTATGGTGAGAACACACCGGTCGCTTGAGCTCTTTCGGGATAATATTTTTCTAAAACCTACCGGCGCAACGCAAGAGGAAAAAATGGAACTGGGAAGGATGTTTGAGGCTATTATGAACCAGGAACGTGAAAAACATACGGCAACAGTACAAAGTATTTTGAAAAGTTACTGTTGCGAAATAAAAGTAAATAAACCCAAAGATGAAAAAACAGTGATGAAGTTAGCATGTCTTGTGGAGAAGGCAAGTCTGGAACAATTTGAAAAGGGAATTTTTGAAACAGCAAAGGTATTTGATGACAATTATGCCTTTGATTTTCACGGGCCATGGGCGCCCCATAATTTTGTAGAGATAAAACTGAAAATGGCATGAATATCAGTTGTGTAATTGTTTAGCCAAGTGAAGTTTGATGGGTATTCAGAACGGGAAAAGAATCTTTCGCTTATGAAAAAGTGAGATCTTTTATTCCACGGAGAGTGACAAAGGGAGAAAAAACATCCTTTCTCATTTCTGTACAATCAAACTTCAGACAACTGAATAATTACCGGTTTTTTGGTTTATCAGGAGGAGATTATACTATGTTGTTAGTTGATGATATTTTGTTTTCACCAGTAAAAGGCCTGTCGTATATATTTAAGCAGATTCATAAAGCTGCCGAGGATGAGTTCTTAAACGAAGAGGATATTACCA
>SULG01000160.1 GCA_005524015.1 Candidatus Jettenia ecosi | reverse complement strand
ATAGCTAGTTCGTTTAATACATTTACAATGAAACGGCTCGTTCAGTGTTACGCAACATACGCATACCATGCATTGATGAATTAAAAACACGCCTGGAAATACAAGATGAATGAAGTCAAGAGTTTAACAGTAAATCTAAGTACCTGAACATAAATATTTGCATACTGAAAACCCCTGTATGCAAAGATAAATGTACAAAAATTTGTGGTCAGATACTTAAATAGAACATTACTATCCCATCAAATCATAAAGGGATGACATCTCAACACAGGTTTCCTATATCACTCCTTCGGGGTTTAAGGTTTTTTCTTCTGATTTTTCCTATAATCATGATATTCCTGTGGGATTAGGAAACAAAAAAGAAATTGTTATTATAATTGTTCTTTTCCTCATGAGTTGTTCAATCCGATAATGTATTGATTAGAAAATATAAATGTATGTTATTACCTATCAGATAAATATTAGTGTATGTTATGCATGCAATATTGTATGGATTTATAGATGGGCAAGGTTAAGTATAATGTATGATTATAAAAGCATTTATGATTATCATTAATTAAAATTGTATGAATAGCATACAATTATTATGCATAAAAATTTTTCTTTATATCCGGAAGAGTAACGAAATAAATTAAACACATTTACTTTAATGAATTATGTATCCAATAGTTATGCATTATCCTTATCAAAGGTTTTCACAGAAAGAATTTCTTGGCAAGTATCTTGCTAAACAAGTAATGGCCTGGATTTTTAAAAGTAATAGCGATTTGTGTGGGTTTTTGTACTTATTAGGGAGGTTTTTCAGAAAATAGAACTTTTAAGTACCTGAACATAAATATTTGCATACTGAAAACCCCTGTATGCAAAGATAAATGTACAAAAATTTGTGGTCTGGTACTTATTTAACGAATTTTTTAATACGGCTCCTGTTCTTTGGCACGTTTACCCAGAAACCGGGATTAATGGCGAACTGCTGAATAGTGTTCCAATAGCCTCTAAGATATTTCGGGATTGTTTACGAGCTGTGGAGATAAAACTGCGGATTCGACAAAAGTCATGAGCCATCTTTTCACTGCGAAAAGTGCCTGAGATATTTCGCTTCAACTTGGCCATTCTGATATCACGTTCGGCCAGGTTATTATCAAAGGGTACCTTTAAGTCATACATGAAGGCCAAAACCTTTTGACAATGTACATCAAACCGCTCTACCAAACATCTGGCTTTCCCTTTTTTGGATCGTCCCCGCTTGATTCTTCCCATAGGAGGATCTCTCAGGGGGTTAGCTTTATAGCCTTTTTCAACAATCGATTGATAGCGTCTCTCAAAATATCCAATCTGCCTCCGGCTCAATTGCCTTTGACTTGCTTCTCTGGCTTTTTCCATCTTACGTTTCAGCTGTAATAAACATTCAACCATCTCACTAGCCCAAACTTGATTATAGATCTCTTTGATAAAAGTAAGTTCTCTTAGGTGATGGGCATTGCATAAACCATGACGACATTGCTCGTAGGTAAAATATGCACTCAAACTGTCATGGACAGCCGTTCCTTGAAATTCGGGCAATATTCCAATATTGCATTCATAGCTTCCTTGCCGCGTTTTTGATGGATTGAATAATAGGCTAGTTCCTCTGTCCTAGCAGAATGTACCAATACGTATTTCCATTACAGGACATGCCTGTTTCATCAAAATACAATGGTGATGAGGCTTTCAGATGTTCTTTCATTCTTTCTTTCAACCGGTTCTTCTAAACGTGCTGATCCTTCTTTGAGGATACTATCCAGTGCGCCTTCACTGATTGGACAAGAAAATACATCCTCAAAAACTTCGGCAGTCCTTTGGGAAGGCAGGTGCTGGTAGCCTCTTAAATAAATGGCAATGGCTTTCAGGTTTGATCTATACTGTACGGGAGCTGCTACCTCTTCGGGAAATGGTGCTTTATGTGTCTGCCCACACTGAGGACAGGTTTTCACTTCAGTCCTGTGTTCGGTTACTTGTGCTTTGATTGGGGGAATATCAAAAATTTGGGGACGTCTGTAAGTCTGGACTGTTTGGTTTTTCAAAACATATCCACAAGTACATTTTTTCTTAACCTTTTGCCAGGTAACGTGGTCGGGATTTTCAACTATCTGGAGTGTTTGACCTAAGTGCCCTTTCTGGCCTCCCGGTTTTCGTTTGCTCTTTGATCGCAAATTCTTATATTTCCTGAATACATCGCTACCCGGTGGTTTGCTGCTATTTTGGGCAAACTGGCTCTCGAGATCTTTGACACGATGCTTCAAATACTCAATAGGAATACTTAATTCCTCAACTGCAGCACTCGATTCACGGAGTGCTTTTACGACTGCTTTCAGGACAGAATTATAGAGCTTCAATGCTTTTTGTGGTGTTAAGGCTCTCATACATTAACCTTAAGTGAATAACAGTATCAAATCCAGCAAAAAAAAGATTTTGATCGCTTCGTATGTCCTATATCAAAAAGTACCTGAATAGTTACCTTTTATTAATACAACTTATTTAAATTCCTTTATGAATGATTTGATAAAACTTGACTTGTTCCCTGATTTATTCAATTCTTGCCCTTTTAGAACGAATCCATAGATTCTCAAATTATTTTGTACTTTTAATTAGCAAAAAATACGCCATGATCGGGAATAAATTATTAAAAATATTTTTTTCCAAGAAAATAAGGCCATTTGAGGCATAAAGTATACAAATGGACTCCCAAATCAAGATAACAAGACTGTGCCATGTCACAGAAGCGTGCCATCGTAAAGTGTAATATGGCACACTTAAATGGACTTTTTAAAAGAAGGAGGGCTCATGAAATATGATAAGTTCAATTTAGGATAAAAGTTAGAAAATACAGATGCAAAAAGGATTACATTAACTTTTTTGAAAACGGTATTCTTAAATCTTAATAATGCGAGGTAATAATGAAACTTAAAAAAGGATTTTTTTTGAAAATGAAACAAAGATTAATGGATTCTAAGAAATTGAACTTACTTGTTTCCGCTATTATATTAAGTAGCATTTTTAATTGTCTTTCAGAGGGAGTTATAAAAGAATTAGCGAAATCTAACATTGTCGAAGCACAGCAAGCGGAAGAAACATTCGGGGCAGAGGCAAATCCAACAGGAGACCCCATTGGAGGGGGTGCAGGATATATCCGTCTTATAACGCGGAAGCATTATCGAGTCGATACTCGCGAAGAATTACTCGATGCTCTCAAAAAAGCACAATTTGGTCAAACCATTTACATACTTGATTATGCTGAAATTGATCTAACAGGCTATAAAAATATTGTCATTCCTGCAGGTGTGACCCTAGCAAGTGGTCGAGGCAAAATCGGCTCCCAGGGTGCATTACTTTTCAGTGACGAGCTTGCTACCTTTCCTCTTCTTTCAACTGGCGGTGTAAGAGTACGCATTACCGGGCTTCGTTTACGGGGACCAGACCCGGAACGAAGAACAGAGCAGATGAAAGAACTCTATGAGAAAGGTCTGTATAACAGCATTCCTTCCGCACTGGGCATAAAATCTTCATATACATGGTTAGAGATAGATAATTGTGAGCTCTCCGGATGGAGTTACTCCGCAATTTTCCTTACGCAAGGTGTCAATGCTTATATCCATCACAACTCTATTCACCATAACCAACGATGGGGGTTAGGATATGGTGTTTGCCTTGCTCGAGCTACCGCCCTTATCGAGGCAAATCTTTTCGACTGGTGCCGTCACAACATTGCTGCAACAGGAGAATCGGGTACGAGTTATGAGGCACGGTATAATCTTGTTCTCGAAAATGCCAACAGTTACAGTTTCGATATGCATGGTGTCCTGAATCCAAATGACGGTACGTACTCTGCCGGTGATTGGGTTAATATTCATCACAATACATTTAGAGCAATAGGCGTTTATCCAATTCTTCTTGATGGAAAACCCACACAGAAGTCTCCAATCCATCATAACTGGTTTGCCTATCCAAATGATGAACCCCAGGCTGTGTGCCAGAATAATACCGTGGGTAATTTGGACATTTTTAGAAATCAATATACAGCAAGTAAAATTGTGAAGGATTGAATAAAATTGAAAGTACTCAAAAAGACACATGTTTGATAAATAAATGAAAAAAGCCTCCTTTATAATGAAGCGCTTTAGAAAAAAAATTATAAAGGAGGCTTAATAATACATAGATAAAAAAAGATAAAATTCTCTCATGATATAATTTACCAGTAAAAGACTTATTGATTGCACTCCCTGAGCCGTGTTGAATATCTCCAGATTCCTCATCACCCTTACCCTCTTTAATACTTCTACCCGTATCATAGTAGCTTCCCTTTTTTCTGGTCCCTCC
>SULG01000159.1 GCA_005524015.1 Candidatus Jettenia ecosi | reverse complement strand
TTGAAGAAAATAAAAAATGATTTGAAAAGTAAGTGACTTCAGGAAAAAATCGCTTGACAATATCTACTATAAATGTATAATGGCAAAGCTTTTTATTATCTTAATGGTTTAGTAATTAACCTTCAGCAATCATTCGTGGCAGAAAGTTTGGAAGGGGGGTGGTTTGGTAGCATAAAAATTTGTTGTGCCTATAGTTAACGGTAATTATTACAGCGGTTATAGCGATAAATTGTGGTTTAAAAGCTTGTTATGAAGAAAGGAGAAGGTGTAATGCTTGAAACATTAAAGAAACCATTTTCCAGGGTTGCGGGATTAGCTCTTGCTGTAGTAGGGGTAACATTCCTAACGTGTACCGTGGGAAATGGTATAGCTAGGGCTGAAGGGCCTACATTCCAGGACGTAGCATCACAGGTATTTGGCCAACCCGTAGGTCCTGATAATGACGGAACACTGTATATATTCGGGTTGACAGCAAAATACACACAACCAGAATATGTTGAAGGAAGAGGTCCATATAAATCATTCTTGAAATTCTTACCATCAATTCGTTGGTACGATCCAGAACATTATTGGACACCAGGCAGTCAAAATGAAGGTGTTTTTAAGAATGAAGAATGTGTTCTTTGTCATACTGTTCAGACTCCTACTATCGTGAAAGATTGGAAGAAGAGCGCTCATGGAAACCTGGAGATGAGAAGGGGTCTTGGTATAAAAGGGAAAGATGGAAAGCCTGTTGAAGGTGCAGTTGGTTGTGACGCATGTCATGGTAACGATCACCAAAAGCTTTTCATGCCTACCTACAAGCACTGCGGTGAGTGCCATCCGAAGGAAACTTCAGAGCATAGATCGGGCGGCTTAGGCTCTCATACCCATGCGTATACGGTAAACGTATTGGAATTCTCATGGCATGTTGGAAAGCCTGCTGAAGAAGTTGCAGGATGTGCAGAATGTCATGCCATTGTTGAAAACAGATGCGACGGATGTCATACAAGACACGTATTTAGTCCTGCAGAAGCGAGAAAACCAACTGCCTGCAGATTTTGTCATATGGGTATCGACCATGATGAATGGGCAATGTACAACACCTCGATTCACGGTTGCTTGTATGAAGCTGAATCAGCAACTATGGACTGGAGCAAACCATCAAAGAAAGGGAACTACAGGGTTCCGACATGCGCTTACTGCCATATGCAGGATGGAAACCATAACCCACAACAGTTTGGTACTATCTACAGCGATATGGGCATGTTCCAGGTTGACAGAGGAGCTCCAAGACATAAGGCTAAGAGAGATGCCTGGATAAAGAAATGCCAGGATTGTCATTCTCCTCGGTTTGCAGCAGATAAATTGAAAGAGATGGACGCTGGTGTCAATTTGAGCTTTACTAAATGGAGAGAAGCCGCTGCGGTTATAGTAGGTTGCTTCTTGGATGGCGTTGTTGATCCTATGCCAGAAGGCTCACCACCAGACTGGTATGGTCATTACACCTTTAGCTTGTTACCAGGTGGAGACCCAAGATTCTATGCTACATCAAACTTAGAGCGTTTGGGCTTGGAAATGATTTGCTATCTGACAGGCAACGTTTATAAGGCTTATGCTCATATGTCAATGTACAACCAGACATATGGAAACGGTAGCGCTTTCGAGCAGGATAGGAAGTTGATTGAGATTAAAACGGAAGCAGCTAAGCTGAGAAGGTTTGCTGCTATCGAAAAGAAGATTGGTTTGGAACACAAATCAGAAGCGTTCTGGCAGCATGGAGAGTATTTAGATTTACTCCCAGGTTGGAAGAGAAAACCAGGCGATGTAGATGTTGAATGGTTCAAGAGGACTGATATTCCTCACCGTGCAAACGCAGATGCTGGTGTTGAAGTACACCACTAAGTTGTGAAAACTGTTGTAAGATTTAAGATTTAGTTGTAAATTGCGATGAGGGTAGCAGAGCACTATTTGCTACCCTCATTGTGTTTCTACTTTATCTAGTAGAAGATATAGGAGTGTTAATTATGAGATCAACGGTAGTAAAACCTAAACTATTGCAAAATTTAATAATGCCTGAAGAAATAAACTTACCTGATACTATGGGGCACTTTGGTCGTTTTGGTGGAAAATTCGTTCCTGAGACTATAATGCCTGCTCTGGAAGAACTCGAAAAAGCTTATTTAGAGGCAAGAAACGATCCAGCTTTTCAGGCTGAGTTGGACTACTATTTGAAAGAGTATGTCGGACGACCATCCGTGCTTTATTATGCTGAAAGATTGACAAAAAAATTTGGGGGTGCGAAGATATACTTAAAAAGAGAAGACCTGAACCATACCGGTGCACATAAAATAAACAACACCATTGGACAAATACTGCTTGCAAAAAGAATGGGCAAGAAAAGGATCATTGCTGAGACAGGTGCTGGACAACACGGGGTTGCAACAGCTACGGCTGCTGCAATGTTTGGGATAGAGTGTGATGTATATATGGGTGAAGAAGATATGAGGCGTCAAGCACTGAACGTCTTTCGCATGAAGTTGTTAGGGACGCGTGTGATACCGGTAACTAGTGGTTCGAAGACTTTGAAAGATGCTACAAATGAAGCATTTAGAGATTGGATGGCTTCGGTAAGATATACTCATTATATTTTAGGATCGGTTGTTGGCCCACATCCCTACCCTATGATGGTAAGAAATTTTCAAACAGTTATTGGTAAGGAAGTAAAAAGCCAGATAATGGAGAAGGAAAATAGATTACCTGATTATCTTATTGCATGTGTTGGAGGTGGTAGTAATTCCATGGGGTTGTTCCACCCATTTATTGAAGATAGAGAAGTAAGGATGATCGGTGTTGAAGCCGGAGGGCTTGGACCTGAAATTGGTCAGCATGCATCAACACTTACAAGTGGTAAAATAGGTGTTTTGCACGGAAGTGCAAGTTATGTATTGCAAGATGATGATGGTCAAACATTGCCAGTCCACTCAATTTCCGCTGGTTTAGATTATCCAGGCGTTGGACCAGAACATAGTTATTTAAAAGATATTGGAAGAGCGGAATATGTTTCCATTACTGATGTTGAAGCAGTAAATGCCTTCCAGGAATGTGCGCGATTAGAAGGGATTATTCCTGCTCTTGAAGCGTCACATGCGATTGCATATACAATGAAATTTGCTCCAACGTTAAGTAGTGATAAACTGATTGTTATATGTTTGTCAGGTAGTGGTGATAAAGATTCCTTTGAGGTTGCAAAAAAATTAGGATATACCATTTGATTTGGTATCGATAAAAATGTTATTGAGAACTCTTTTCAAGAGATAGTATTTTGACATTTTTTAAGCGGATTTTCATGAATAGAATTGATAAAAAATTTCAGGAATTAAAGAACAAAAAGAAGCCTGCTTTTATACCATTTATTACAGCAGGGGATCCGGACTTGCAAACTACAAAAGCCTTGATCCTTGAGTTTGAAAAGAGAGGTGCGGATATCATTGAACTCGGCATTCCATTTTCTGACCCTATTGCGGATGGCCCTATTATTCAAGCTTCTTACTATCGGGCATTAGTTAAAGGGATGAAAGTTGCACAAATACTGGATATGGTCGCAAAACTTCGAAATGAGTCTGAAATACCCATTGTCTCAATGGTGTCTTATAGTACTGTTTTTAAGGGAGGGTGTCAGGCTTTTATTGAAAAGGCGTGTAAGGCAGGATTAGATGGTTTAACTATTCCTGATTTACCTGTGGAAGAAAATAATGAAATTTTTCAGGTTGCAAAAGAAAAGGATTTTAAAATTGTTTGTTTTATTGCCCCAACGACGACAGATCAGCGCAAAATTTTAATTACCCAGAAATCACAAGGCTTTTTATATTATATCTCTGTAGTAGGTATAACGGGTGTGCGAGATAAAATACCGGAAGATGTCCTTCAAAATATCAAGAGCTTAAAGCAAATTACTGATACCCCAATTAGTGTTGGTTTTGGCGTATCTACACCGGATCACGCAAAGATGATTGGAAAAGCGGCAGATGGAGTTATTGTAGGGAGCGCCATTATAAGAGAAGTTGAAAAATACACAAACGAACCTCTTGAAAAATTAGTGGAGAAGGTTGGAGCATTTGTAGGAGAACTTGTTTTGGGAGCAAAAGGGTAAATTTATGGGCACTATTAAGACCTGTATCCAATTCGGTTTTGTATCACAAAAACAGGTAATCAGGTAGCCATCATAGACGTTGAAAAATTACAAAATAATTAACTTTTTATATTGACTTAAGTAGGAGAATAAGTATAATGGCCTTTCTGCTATTATAGGATCAGTTTTGAGAAATGAATAGGGTATAACGTATTTTGTCTTCTAATAAGTTGAGAATTTGAAAGGGGGTGGTCTACAAGAGTCAGCGATGAGGTTGTTATATTATAATGCAATCGAATGGCGATTGTGGAGTATAAATTATGGGAAAGGAGGAGAGTTTTAGTATTATGCGTAA
>SULG01000158.1 GCA_005524015.1 Candidatus Jettenia ecosi | reverse complement strand
TAAAGCCTTGCCGCCCCCGCCTGAATATATATACGCGAGGATAGCACCCTAAAGGGTTACCCTACGGAATTAAAAGGCGTGTAGTGGCAAGGCGCGCCTGCCACTACATAGCTTGTTTGAAATTCCTATACAGAAGTATTGGTTCTCCTGAATTAAGCTCTTTCTATAGTTTGCAAAAAATATCGTGCTAAATTTGGATTGGTTGCAAAGTGGACATGGGTGTAGGAGGCCAACACACGGTCAGTAGAGAGGCCATCCTGATGTGATGCCTTATCACCATATTTAGAAACATCGTATGCATATGGTGTACCTTCGGGCACATGCATCGATGACCAGTGAAATTCATGCGCTCTGAATACATCGCCCTTTTGACACAAAATAGTATCATGCGTTGCCTGAACATTACTGTAGCCTAATCCCTGCCGTTTGTTCTCCATCCTCGTTGTGCCTTTCAGTATCCCGCACATCTCGTGCGTTTTCCCTTTAAAATCTACCAAATGCTCAAGCAAATACATCATCCCCCCGCATTCTCCATATATGATCGCACCTTTCTTATGGGCTTTCCGTATCGATTCCTTCATTGTTGTATTCGAAGCAAGCAATGCGGCATGGAGTTCCGGAAATCCACCGCCAATATATAAGCCTTTGATATCAGCAGGTATATATTTATCATACAATGGACTAAAGTACGTAAGCTCCGCGCCGTACAATTCCAGGAGATCAAGATTATCCTGATAATAAAAATTAAACGCTTCATCCGAGGCAACAGCAATCCTGAAATGAAACCTCTTATCTATTTCCCTGAATACCGTCCTCTCAAATGCAGGGAGGCTGTTTGGCGCAGATGCAATACTGAGTAATACATCAATATCAACCGTAGCTGACAGTATATTTCCAATTTTTCGATACGTTGACTTTGAGAATTCCTGCTCTACTGATGGCACCAGACCAAGGTGACGTTCCGGTAATGCTATCTCCTCATCAAACGGCAGGTATCCCAGCACAGGAATATTGCAATTTTCTTCGATAGACTTCTTGAGGGAAATGTAATGACGTTCACTTCTCACCCGATTTAAAATCACACCCTGGATTTTCACCTCTCTGTCAAAATGTTTATATCCCAGGACAACAGCGCCCGCGCTTCTTGACATCCCTTTTGCGTCCATTACCAGTATTACGGGCATATTCAACATCCTGGCAAGATGCGCTGTGCTTCCGGATTCCGTTCCATCCAGGCAGCCATCGTAGAGACCCATCACCCCCTCGATCACTGCTATATCCGAGTCCGTTAAAGCATGCTCGAACAATTCCAAACAAACATCCCTGCTCATAAGCCATGTATCCAGGTTGCGGGAGGGACGTCCGACAACAGCCATATGATGTGAGGGATCAATATAGTCAGGTCCTGCCTTAAAACCTTGCACCCTATATCCCTTTTCCATGAGTGCAGACATCAGACCAAGAGTGAGAGTTGTTTTCCCCACCCCGCTGTGTGTTCCGGCAATTAATATTTTTGGAAAATTAGGTAACATATGATTCATAAGTCTTTCTTTACTGTAAGAAAATTATCAGTGAGATAAGAATTTCAATTCTGTAGGGCAACCCTTCAGGGTTGCTATCCCGGTGCATGTATTTTGGCGGGGAAGCAAGGCTAAAGCCTTGCCCTACGCAGACACCGTTTTTTATGAGAAGAGAGACCGTAAGTTTTTACATCTCTACTGCCAAAGGCAGCCTGGTTTAATACGAAAAGATTTCAAAGCAATTCTGGAGTAACAAGGCGTACCTTGCCACTACACGTTATGAGAGTAAAGCATTGTACATTGCCACTCGCCATAGGGAGACGGTTCCTACCTTTGTGATCTGAAGGTCAGCAAAGTCCTCATGAAACCTCGTACCTTTCTTTAAAATTCCAAAACATGAGCTTCTGGTTTTTCTGGTGGCGTATTCTAGCTGAAATTTATAGTTCAATCAATAAGATTAAACTAAACAAAATATAATACAGTATTTACCATATAAGAACAACGAGAATTGCTCAGCCCGTTTTGGGTGGCACTGACAAACCATGTCCCTGTATGTCTTCAACAGGGATCGTTTGTCAGTGTTTTTTCTTTCCTATCCCTGTGTGTATTCAAACAGGTACGGACAAACTCTGTCCCAGTATATCTTGAACAGGGATGGTTTGTCCGTGTTCAACCTGACCCATAAACCAGACTTGGCCTGGGCAGCAGCTCATAGAAAAACAGCATGGCGTAGGGCAAGGCTTTACAGTCTGTCCGAGAATTGTTTTTACGGATCGAAGCTGTACTATATATTGATTAACTATTGCAATGGGCGCAACATATAACATATGTTGCAGGTGGCAATTGCATTCTCGGACAGGTTGTTTAGCCTTGCCTCCCCGCTTGAATACATGCGTACGGGGATGGCAACCCCAGAATTGTTTTGTAAATCAAATGCTCTCCCGTGTATTGACCAATCTTTACTATGTATACATTAAAGTAGAGACGCAAGATTTTGCGTCTCTACTTTAATGTATAGGAATTTCAAAACGATTCTGTAGTGGCAAGGCGCGCCTCTCCACTACACGTCTTTACGATTGAAAAGTCGCCGATGGCCTAATTAGATTTTCCTGCCTAATCCCGTAGGGATGTCATGATTATAGAGAAAACAGAGAAAAGGATTGTGAACTCCGAAGGAGTGATATGGGATATCCGCTTAGAGATGTCATCCATTCAGGATTTGATGATAGGGTGTATTGTATCCGGAATCATTTCACCCCTTCGGGGTTAAATGCGGTATGTTCGGCTTCATACAAAGTGTCCTGTAGCTCCACAGGAGCGGCATGCTTCTTTTATATATCAAGCACATGGATAATCTCAGAGTTCTTCAGGAATCACACCTTATCAGACCGCTTCTCCGGAGCTTTCTTAGGTATTGAAATTTCATTATTAACATTTATAGATCTTTTTACTCTTTATGCCATTCCTCTCAAATGCATTTCTTGTGTCCACAATATGTTCTGCATGTCTTTCTATAAAGGCATAGTCATACAGGGAATGGTCTGTTAAAAGAAGTGTAATATGCGCCTTTTTTAAAACCTCCTCGGTAAGCGCAACAGAGTTCATATCAATATCAGGATAATGGCGATGCCCCCTGCACTCAGGAACGTATGGGTCATGGTATATCACATCCGCTCCATTTTTCTTTAAGAGCTGGATAATACGCAACGATGGTGATTCCCGCTGATCATCCACATCTTTTTTATACGCTGTTCCTAACACAAGGATTTGAGAACCATGCAAAGACTTCCCGATGGTATTTAAAACCTGCCCGACCTTCTCAACGACATAATACGGCATATTCGTATTTATCTCTCCTGCAAGCTCTATAAACCTGGTTGAGAATTCATATTCCCTTGCCTTCCATGTCAGATAAAACGGGTCTATCGGGATACAGTGCCCGCCAAGCCCCGGTCCCGGATAGAAGGCCTGGAACCCAAAAGGTTTTGTTTTTGCTGCTTCTATTACCTCCCATACATCAATCCCCATCTTATCAAAGAGCATCTTGAGTTCATTGACAAGGGCAATATTCACTGCCCGGTAAATATTCTCAAGCAGCTTTGTCGCCTCAGCAACCTTTGTTGATGATACCGGTATGGTTTTGACAACGATTGAATCATACAGTGCCCTGGTAGCTGCAAGGCATTTTTCTGTATAGCCGCTTACTATCTTTGGAATAGTTGAGGTAGAAAAATCCTTCCGGTTCGGGTCTTCTCTTTCAGGAGAAAATGCCAGATGGAAGTCTTCACCCGCCTTTAAACCCGTCTCTTCTAATATTGATCTCATATCCTCATCCGTAGTACCCGGATAGGTAGTTGACTCAAGAACGATTAACTGCCCTTTCCTGAGATACTGAGCAATGGTTCTTGTCGTGCCGAATACATAGGTCATATCTGGCTCACGGTTTTTATTCAGAGGGGTTGGAACGCAGATGATAATACAATCCATATCGGAAAGTTTCGAGAAATCGGAAGTAGGAGAGAATCGTGACCCGTTGACCATGATCCGTGAGCTATCGATATGTTTGATATAACTCTTTCCTTGTTTTAGTAATGCTACTTTTTTATCATCGATGTCGAAACCTGTTACCGGAAAACCTGCCCTGCAGAATTCAATGGCAAGGGGAAGACCCACGTAGCCAAGACCGATAATACCGATCAGAGATTGTTTGGTTTGAATTTTTTCGAGTAAACTTCCTGAAATTCTATTCATTTATTTTGTAAATGCGTGGTTAACATTACCTCCTCGGGTTATCATATATCTCTTGAAATAACTCATGAGAAATCATCCTCCAAAAACCGTATACTATAGATAAGGTGTATCCTGTTGTCTAGATAATTTTATGGTAAAAATTTGTGCTGGTTCTCAGACCCTGGCAGAATTAGTTTTACAGAACAGGGTAATTTTTTTCACAACATAACCCTTCTGAGCAAGGCTAATAAACATTTCTCGAATAAAGCCCTTACCAGCATCCAGGCAAAGACGGTATTTGTCACCAGATATCTCCTCCTCATTCTTTTGGGCTCACTCAAGAATCTAAAAAACCACTCTAACCCAATCCGTTGCATCCATACAGGGGCGCGTTTT
>SULG01000157.1 GCA_005524015.1 Candidatus Jettenia ecosi | reverse complement strand
TTCTTAATAAATTCCTGAAACAACAAGAGCTGGGTAGTGGGCGAGCCCACAGAACCCAGCTCTTGTATTGTTGACTTCTGCGTCTTCACGAATACGCTGAGGACATATCGTTCTTAAGACAGAGAGTACCTCAAGTCTTTATTTGCCATTATAGCCTGGGTAGAAATCTGGTCCCTGGATATTGTCCCATTGTGCCCCAATATCTATCCACTCGACAAACAGGTATCTCTCATCCTGGGTCAGGAATTTGTCATGCATTACTCGTCCTTCCACAGGGAATACCTTCTCTTTCGGCTCAAACTGGCTTAACTTCTCTTCATACAACCTCCATATCAACAAGCTGTTAATCGCTGCTGACGGATTTACATACTTACCACCAAGGTTCACATCCTTACCCCTCTGTGGCTCTAATAAACTATTGTATGCACGGCTAAAGGCCGCTACCCCATCAACACCCGCTAACTCTGCCCCGCCACTTAAATCCGGAGGATTGCTTACATTGTGACAGTTTGCACATTTTGCATCAAGTATCGGCTGTATATCCCTTCGGAAATCCACGGTCCTTCTCTTCTCATCCGTTAACCCTTCTACCGGCTGAGATGTCGTTCCTGATGGGCCTCCATAGTATACATCCGATGGTACCACCACGTCTTCACCATGCTTTACACCCTGATACATCCCCTGCTTATCAAACCTCAAATGCCCAAAAGCAAACGGTGAATCATAATGGCTTCTGTCATCATACCACCAATTGTATAACGCCTTCGTATGCTGGTTCTGGAATGCCCTTCCCCGATAGGATCCATCATGGCATCCACTGCAAATCCTACCATGATATGGCCTCAAATATGCCCACATCAGAGCTGTCTGCACTGCCATACCCTTCTCATCCAAATTCTGAATATAGTACGGAGTATCTGCCGTCTGAGAGGTTACCACGGAACCATCATCCTCTACATACTGATACCCAATTATCTTCCTCTGCTGGAATGCGGTTCCTGAATTGCTGCTTGACCTGTCTCCACCCAACAGATGCTTTCCTGCCCCTACCTTGAACCTCCCCGCCTCCGGCTCAACGCATGATACACCTTCTATGATTCTCACTGCCTTTACATCGCCCGGCTTCGTTGCCTTTGCCCTCTGACTTGGATACGGACCTACTGGTACATCGGTCAGGGTTGTATCAAAACAAATCCATGTAGCCCATGAATGGGGATACCCTTCCACCTTCACCTGGTCAAATGGCTGATAGGTAACGGTTGTTACACCAAAGTTCTTACCTGCCGTAAAGGTGTTGATCCACCTTGGCTTGTACTTTATATACACAGGCGCTGGCTGATGATCGTTCCACTCAGGATCATTATGTACTACCTCGCCGGCTCGCCCGTTCTTGCAATCAAACCAGTAGATACCAAAGTCACCTCTCTGCGCATAGGACACTAACATCCTGTCGTCAGGAAGTGGATACGGACTCCTGTACAACCCACCTTCATCCTTGCTCAACCTCTCATAGGTCTTGTTGAATGGAGCATCCCAACTTACCGATGCCAACTGACCTACACCCCAATTCATATAAGGCGACTCTACAAACACCAGCTTCCTGCCTCCGAAGGTTACCTTCGACTGTGACCTGCCGCATGATCCACCAATCTCCCCATCACAGTTCCCGTAAATCGGCCTCGGATATGCGCCATCCCAGTTATCCACGCAGAGCATTACCCGGCCTTTTCCCTCTGCCCTTGTACCATTCGCCTGTACGCTTGAGAAAAGGATATTTCCATCCGGCGTTAACCATGGATCAAAGTTCGAACTCAGGTTGTAGGTTATCTGATCTATCGTCGTGTTTAAACTCGCAAACTCAATACCGGAAAGAACGTGTCCCGTAATTCTTTCGGTTACATGACCACCCTGCGTATCCAACCTGAACAGATTGTATACATAGGGATTATGGAACTCATCCCTTACACCATCCGGAGAACCTGCAAAAATGATAAACCCGGTCTTATCTACCGTACCCCTTTCTTTCCAGTCCCCTTCAAAATACCGGTCACGCCATATAATACGACCCTTTCCTTCCTCTATACTGCCAGCAGCGTAGTAGATAGGAGCACGGCAGGTGCCTTTATAATCCGTCATCTGCCTGAGACCGCTTCCATCAATGTTCATCTCCCATATCTGACATCCACCACCCTTCTTGTGGATCCCGGCAAAGGCAAATTTCTTCCCATCCCAATAGGTGCAGGGATCAAAGGCTGTCGCAAAATCATTCGTCAGCACCTTTAATTCCTTCGAATTTAAATCAAATACTACGATCCGGCTCCCCTCAGGAACATAATGAGGATAGTTCTGATACGGGTCACCCTTCTCCGTCCGCGGTGACTGGGTAAATACTATCGCATTCACCGGACCTTGTACTTCCTTTGACATACCACTGTAATCTGTCCATAAGGCCTTTCCTTGCTTCGAACCGCCAACCATTACCTGGTTGCCCGTCGCAAAGATGTCCCCACAGACCAACGCACCAGCTACCATTGCCGATGCCATCGCTATTCCTATTCTCTTCTTACTCATCTGTTGGCCTTCTCCTTTCACTCTTTTTGAAATTATTTCCCTGTAAATCTATTCGCATCCCTTTCACTTCAAGTCCTTATAACGCCTTCATGAATTCGACTAAATCTTCCAACTCCTGTTGACTCAGATGCGATGTCCTGCCGTGCATATCCTTCTCATTTACGCTATTGTTGATCGTATCCATCAACATCCTTGCACTCCCATCATGGAAATAAGTCCCTGATGCATAGATGTCCCTCAAGGTCGGCGTATCAAACTCCTTTACCAGATCTAACCCGATGATCGGTGTATCACTCTCTTCTCCATAGGGATCTTCGCCTGCCTCCAGCGCCTTCATGTTATAAACCTTACCCGGCGTTGACCTGAACCCCTTTACTCCTACCCTGCCGGTTCCTACATCATGCGTCTGCGCATCACTATAGAGCGCCTTCGGATCGCTTGACTCACCAGGATGACATTCCACACACCCTACCTTCGGATCATTAAACAGCTTCTCACCCCTCTTCTGCGCCTCAGTCAAACTACCATCCGCATTCCTGAACGGACTTCCCGTAAACTCCAAAGACCGAATGTAACAGATGATTGACTCTAATCTCTCCGGTGAAAAGTTCTCACTCCTGAACACAAACCCAGGGTCTCTACCGCATACCCTGTCGAGTGAACTCGTTGCTCCTACGATCTCATCCGGATGTCCCGTAAATCCCTCATGTCTGAAGGGAGGCAAATACCTGCCGCCACGGATATACTTCGTATTCTTCCAGCTTCCCCAGCCTTCATCTCCCAAGTCCCAGATTAGTCCGGTTGTCTGACCTCTTTCATAATGACAACTCGCACATGCATACTCGCCCTGTAACCCCCATGAGGCATCGTTAAACAGGAACTGACCGTACCTGACCAATTCACTCTTATAGGGTGAATGCTTTACCCGATAATGCACCTCAGGCACCGTTAATGGCTCACCCCTGGGAAGCGGCTCCCATTCAGGCCCTGTCTGTATCGTCGCGATTACCTGTGGCGTCCCCGCCATTATCTCACCGGCTGTCACTACCCCTGCTATCCCAAGGGCTGCAACTAATCCGATCTTTATCATTCCACTTCTCATCTTATCACTTCCTCCTTAATATTCTGTCCTGAATTCCTCTTACATTTTACATTATCACACCCTACACCCATTAATCCACCGGCGTCTTGATTACCGATATGTTATTGGAAAAATAGTTGGCTGCATAGCAAATCTTCCCATCAGGAGACAAACATACGGAACTAGGCCCAAGACCTACAGGCACTCTGGCCACTAAATAATCCCTTACTAATCCAAGATCATCCCTAAGATAATCAAGCTCTGCCTGGGAATTTCCCCGAACAATGCTTAACGCCTTGTTCATATCCAATATCGTTACCCTGTGCATCCCTCTTACCCCAACATACACATATCTTCCCTGAGGATCCATCGCTAACCCATACGGATTCCCATCGTAGTTATTGAGCTCATCAAGGGGCAACCGGGCCACCTTACCACCCGGTTTGGTCTCTAATACTGCTATATTGTTTGTAAATACCTGTCCATTCTCCGCCTCGCACACCGGTAACCAGTTCTTCGGTGTTTCATACGTCACTACAATATGCTGACCATCCGGAGTATAGACAACATCCCTTAAATTGGAACTCTCGCGGATGACCCTCTTCTCGGTTACCTTTCCGCTTGCCACATCAATAAAATTCACGCTCCGGTTAATAGAACCAACCGAATCATTGATTACTGCCAGTGTCTTTCCATCGGGCGATATGTCTAATGTCCTTGGACCATAATCACTCGTATAGATAGACCGGATCTTCTCCATCCTCCCCGTATCGATCACGTCAACCGTGTTCCACATGTTTCCGGAACATGCAACGTAAGCCGTCTTGCCGTCCTTCGAAATCTTTATACCGCTTGGCCAGTCGCCTACCTTGATCTCCTTAACAACCTGCTTCCGCGCTATATCAATCACCGATACGCTGTCGCTCTCGGCATTACATACATACAAAAACGAACCATCAGGGGTCGGCGCAGCTGCCTCAGGCTGTACCTGAACCGCAACCTCTCCAACAACCTTCCTGCTCTTGGTATCAACAAACGTAACACTATGCCCTGACTGGTTCACCACAAATAACGTATTCCCATCTGGTGACGTCGTGACAAAAAAAGGCGATGGCAAATCCGTCTTCACATGGGTTCCCTGTATGTACCCAGCACTCGCTACACCTCCCCCTACCACCACCGATACCCCTATCACCAACGCACCTATCAAACCTCTTCCTTTCATCCGCTACCTCCTAA
>SULG01000156.1 GCA_005524015.1 Candidatus Jettenia ecosi | reverse complement strand
ACTTTACTTAACTCTTTACCATAAGGGAAGATCCCTTTATTCCCTAATATATTTTCCCCTTAGCTTGACGCGTATGAGGAACACACCCCCAATCCCCTCCCAAGAGGGGAATAAAAAGTCCCCTCTTGGGAGGGGATTGAGGGGCATACGCATCAAGCTAAGCGCCGACAGCTTGTTCCCAAACTCTGTTTGGGAACACACATGTACGAGAAACTCCGTTTCTCGAATCAATGGTAGAACAGGCATCTTGCCTGTTCTACCGTGATAAACCTGAATGATAGTGTGTATGATTCCTCAGGAGAGGCAGGTTTAAAACCTGCCCCTACTTGTGTTCACCCTTGCCTTGTAGATTCAAAACATTTGTATTTGTTTTCCGTTTGGGCGAACACAAGGTTCTCCCCTACGCCGGTGTTATAAAAAAGTCGCCGAAGGCCTCATGATACGTACAGAGTAAAAGAATAACAACGGAGCATTTCTCCCTAAGTTATCTATAGTTATGGGAAAATACACCGATTTTGGATTTGTATAATCTACAGTGATTCTTCCTGTCACAAATGAAACACGGGCAGTGTTTTATTCGATTTTAAAATGCGTGGATTTTTTCCGATAACCCCTTCCGGGGTATAGCCTGTTACCTGTTATCCCGGTAAATTTTGGATTAACATATTCAACAGCGCCGTGAGGGTCGGTAATAACAATAGCGTATGATAATTTCCGAAGCTGCTCTTCCCTCTCGCGCAACTTAACCTCTGCCTGCTTGAGCTTCCGTCTTTCTTCTGCCTCCTTGAGTTCCCGTTCAATAGTACGATGATGAACGGTAAATCGTGTCCGCTCAATTGTAACCGCCTCAATGCGCCAAGTGAACTGAATTGGGGCAAGGAATGATCGGAAAGGACAATATCCCATTCCTGCTGTTCAAGCGCCTTTTCCATATCAAGGTCTGTGTTTCGACCCGTTTGTATATCGGGTCATAGCCGCCAATTCGCAGCTCACGTAACAAAAACTCGGCATCGTCCGGCGGAATCTTCAATCATCAGCATCCGCAGAGGTTTACCCATCCAATACCTTCCTATTTTGGAGATTTATTTAGGAGAAGCCAGTACATTCCTAGTTGCCGTATTGCTTCTGTAAATTGGTTGAATTCTACCGGTTTTTGAACGTAACTGTTGGCGCCAAACCGGTAACTATCAACGAGGTCCCGTTCCTCATTGGAGGAGGTAAGAACAACTACAGGAAGCAACTGCGTCCTGCCGTCAGTACGCAAACGCTGTAATACTTCAAGTCCGTTTATCTTGGGTAGTTTCAAATCGAGCAGGACAACTTCCGGTAAAACATTCATGTCGCGGCCTGCGTAGTCACCTGTGCCAAAAAGATAATCTAATGCTTTAACCCCATCATTTACTACGATCACTTCATTCATAATATTGTTCTTCTTGAGTGCGCGTAAGGTAAGGTCTGCATCGTCGGGGTTATCTTCAACGAGTAGGATAATTTTGCTGTTGGTCAAACTTAACCTCCTTTAAAAGAAAGTAAAAACAGTATTATCAATGTATAGGAATTTTTAATTACGCAGGGCAACCCTTTAAGGTTGCTCTTACCCAGGTACATTCCAGCGGGGAAGCAAGGCTAAAGCCTTGCCCTATGGTTCCATAAGAAACAAAAGTTGCCAAAGGCCTGGTTTAAAATGTATGGAAATTTCAAACAAACTACGTAGTGGCAAGGCGCGCCTTGCCACTACATGTCTTTACGATTTAAAAGTCGCCGAATGCCTAATTTAATTGTATAGAAATTTTCATTTTATATAAGCGGTTTTCCGGGTGGCACGGACCGTAGAGACGCATAATAATGCGTCTCTACATTTGTCCGTGCTTGTTTCAATATCCGTGTAAGTAGGGAATATACCACACTGACAAACAGGGTTTGTCAGTGCCACCCTTGACTAAACAATACCTTGATATACTTGTATGTGGTTCCTTAAATTATGATAACGTAAAATAAAACGTTGCACCCTGATCTACGCCACCTTCAGCCCAAATCTGGCCTCCGTGGCGATGGATGATCCGTTGCACAGTTGCAAGCCCTATACCGGTGCCTTCAAATTCGGTTGCAGAATGCAGACGCTGGAAGGCGCCAAAAAGTTTATTACTGTAGGCCATATCAAAGCCGACACCGTTATCGCGGATGAAAAATGCCGTATTTTCTTTATAGCGGGTAGTTCCGAACTCTATTTTTGCCCGCGAGCGCTTTTGGCTGAATTTCCATGCATTATTGAGTAAATTGTTAAGCGCTATCTTTAGCAACTGTGAATCACCATGGACAATAAGTCCATCGGCAATAACGAACTCAACCTGCCGGCCCGGATACTTTTCCCGGAGTTCAGCAGCAATTGTTTTTGCAAGTGCGCCCAAATCGACCGATTTTTTATTCATTTTGCTCCGTGTTATACGGGATAGATTCAACAGATCATCGATAAGCTGTCCCATACGATGACACGCCGTGTTTATACGCTGCAAGTAGTTCTTCCCTTGTGTATCTAACTTACCATCGTAGTCCTCTAAGAGCGCCCTGCTAAAGCCGTCTATACCTCTCAAAGGCGAACGAAGATCGTGCGATACCGAGTAACAGAATGCCTCCAGCTCAGTATTAGAAGCTGTAAGTTGAGCAGTGAGATACTGAAGATGATCACGTTGTTTCCTCAACATCTCCTCTATCTCTTTGCGCTCTATAATTTCTAACTGGAGATTTTTATTTGCATCTTCCAGCATGTTCTCTGTTTGTCTGTGTTCATGGATTTCATTCCTCAGCTCCTCTGCCATAGTATTAAAACTCAAAGCCAGGTTACCGATTTCATCCTTCCGGCGTATTGTTACCCGGTAATCCAGCTCCCCACCTGCTAATCTCTCAGTCGCATTCGTTAAAATCTTGATAGGATTCGATGTTGAAACGGCAAAGGTTATTCCCAGAAGAATTGCTGCAGTGCTACTGACTATCCCCAAAATTAACGCAACCGTTCTTAATGGCCTTAGTGGTGCAAAGGCCTCGGTTGTGTCAATTTTTGTCACGAGTATCCAGTTATACTTTGGCATATATATTAAAACACCAATAACAGATACTCCCCTGTAGTCTGTATAAACATCAATGGCGCCCTTGCTTTTCTCGATAGTTTTACGAACAAACTCTGAATCCGATACCGTTTGTTTCAGAGGTTCGCCTTCTGTGAATCTCGATTTCGTAATCATCTGCATATCTCTATTGGCAAGATATACTTCACCTGTCTTTCCCATCCCAACAGGATCGATGGTAATTTCATCGAGGAATGTAAGACTATAGGCATTTATAGCAACACCGATTTTTACACCCTGTCTTGAAATAATCGGCGCAGAAACTAATATACAGTTGGCATGAAGGTAAGGGGAGTAATGTGGTTGACCAACACAGAAATCACCGTAATTTTTCTTCATTCCCTGCTGAAACACATCAAGGTGGGATATGATGGTACCCACCGGTTTTTCATTCGATGATGAGATAACCTTGCCATACTTATCTACAAGCATTATGGCAATGATTTCAGAATACAGTCGTTTTTTATTTTTTAATAAGTATGTATTGAGTCTTGCCACTGTCCTTTGAGAAGAGGTTCCCCCGCGTGTAACAATTTCAAATTTATCTCTTATGTATCCATCGGAACTAATATTTCTGATTCGTATTTCATTTGCTCTCATAAGAGCCTGAGTATGGAGCCTTTTTGATTCTGCAACGCCTTTCAGCTTCTCCAGTATCTCGTGCTTCAGGGTACTTCTCGCATTGAGATAGTAGATTGCGGTGATGGTTATAATAGGTATAAGGGAGATGCAGAGCGTAAATACGAGGAGCTTGTTTTTAATAGATAAAAAAGGATTTATTTTATGAATCTCCATAGTTTTATAACAATAAAATCTTTATTAACTTTAAAACCAATTTCTTAATTCTACAGAAATATTTATCTGAATCAAAGCGATTTTATATAGGATGATTTTGTGCATATCAATAGTTTATCCCCAGTTTTATAGAAATCTCATTGAGTTTCTTATCGACTGTCCACAGCAAAACCTCAGTTAATAGAGCCGAGGCAATCAAATGAATGTCAATATACCCTAACCCTTTTCCCATAAGCCTATGGTCTTCTATAAATCTCATCACTTCTTCATGTTCTCCATGGATTGCCATAGGGAGCGCCGGCAGAAGAGAAAGTATCTCTGCCCTGTTTTTGAGATTACCGCAAGCATGTTCACCAACGATGAAAGGATGATAGACAACGCGGTATTCATGTAACAGTGTTTCAAGCCCGATATTTCCATTCCGGAAATACATTACCCACGCTGAAGTGTCAATAAGAACCATCTTATGTGCCTGCCGCCCTCCTGCGGGGTATTATCTCTAATTTTTTTTCAGTGCCTCCTAGTTTAGCAAGTCTCCTGGCGCTCTCTCTCGCTATAAGCGCCTCGAGACCAAGACTGACGAGTAATGTTTTTTCCTTAATACCAGTCAACCTTGCTGCCTTATCAAGCAATTCGTCATCTATGTTTATTGTTGTTCTCATGAACTTATCTCCTCATAAAATATGCATAAATATATGTATTAGTATGTATTTACCATATATCATTGTCAAGAAACTTCTGGCATGGCATATTGTGTTAAACCCGTGCGTTTTTCCATGCCAGGAACTATTCAAAAAGTATTTGCCTGTACGGTGTCCATGCGGGCGAATACAAGATTCGCCCCTACCTGATTATGCACATACGTTTATTTTTAGGACTTTTTGGACAACCCATAAAGATCCTCCCCCTTTAGCTATTCTTTTCTGCCTTTTTGATTATCATATGGAATACTATTAAAAAGCAAGGCCAGCCCATGTAGACCTTATAAGAACATGGAAATTCCGTCTCAAAAACCCATTTGATGATCAATGAAGGACGCATAAACTTTCCGGGAAATTGGAAGAATCGAGGAGCTTTACTATCGATCTGATACCAAATCGCCATCATACGC
>SULG01000155.1 GCA_005524015.1 Candidatus Jettenia ecosi | reverse complement strand
GAGAGTGGCCGTATCTTATGAATGTGCCAGGAAAAATGAGAGCCCTGAGAAAGCTCCTAAATTGCATATTAAGTATGAGAAAAGGTAAGTTCTTTTTCCAGAGTATAAGTTCTGTGGAAAACGTAGGGAACAGGCAGGCCTCATCTTTTTAAGATGAGGCTGGTCTGTTTTTATGATGAGAAGGGGCTTGTGAACGAAATAATCAATACATAATTTAGCTGGTAGCTTATCGGTTTTTAAAAAGCTTTATCATTTTCCTTGAAAAAGATATCATTTTTTGTATAATTTACCGGACCTGTGTAAATGAGTTTTAAATTTACAGCGCTTCTGATAGCAAATAGGGTAACATTTTGCAGGCATTGGTGTACAAAGTAGACAGGGTTTCAAGAGTGATATTTTTTATTTAAGCCTGCTGTGTAGCGTTTTGGATAAGCGAGTTATGCGCCAGTAGCTCAGCTGGATAGAGCATCGGATTTCTAATCCGGCGGTCGAGGGTTCAAATCCTTCCTGGCGCGTTGTTTATTACATAAATATTAAGTTTTTTTCCTATAGAGTGTGGTGGGCGTAGCTCAGATGGTTAGAGCATTAGACTGTGGCTCTAAGGGTCGCGGGTTCGAATCCCGTCGCTCACCCCATTACTAAATTTCAGACATGTAATCCAAAAGAGATCACGTTTGTGATGCTCATATCCTGCAATAAAGATTCGCTCTCTGTGCCCATACTTATGAAGTTTATTATACATCCCCCTGGATTTAGCCGCCTGCTTTAACTGAATCATAAGGACGTAGGCTTACTTGGCTCCATCAACCGTCCAAAATTATCTCCTTTTCGGGTAGCTACTATTCCTCTCCATAATAGTTTTCAAAATTAAAAATAAATTTGATTTTTTTGTTTTCTATAGATATATTGTATAAACGCAAAATAAATTTTACTTAGATTCGTTATGAATGCGTAAATTCTTCCGATAAAGGCAAACCCTGAGTAATCAGGGGACGCAAAGTAAAGGGTCTTGTAACCGTGGACAGTGTTCGTGAACAGTGTCAGTATACATAACAGACACTTACACTCATAACTGGGACGATAGAAATAAGATAGTCTTACTGCCGAAGATATTTCTATAAATATCTTTGCAGTAAGGCTTTTTTGTTTTATGGCTAACAGGATGAGATTTCCCATAATAATTACGTATGATTTAGTTTTAAAGTATTTATTGTAGCAAAATTATCACAGGGCGTAGATGGAAAGTTAATGCAGAACAAACCAGTTTGCCTTTGTTAACGACCGGGGTATTGTCATCTGATAAATTAAGGGGGGGAATTTAAATGTGCTGTGCGTACTGGCGTAAAATTCTTTTAATCTACTCGATGCTCTTTGCTGTGCTTATTTCCCTTTTTTCACTCGTAAGCAACTCAGCAACATTTGCTCTGGATACCGATGCTTACGTCAGCCTGGTTCGGTCTATAGAGACTGGTTATCATAACATCCCAAACCCTGCGGGCCTTGCTTTCTCTCCAAGAGCCAGAAAATTCTTTATTGTGGATGCCCCCAAATCTGCCTTGCCTTCAGCAAAAATTTTCGACATCATGATGATGACTTCTCCTGGTGATTTGGCTGGTTCAGTTCGTGCGCAGATAACGGATCCTATTAACATGGCTTTTGATAGCAAGACCAATCGCTTGCTAATCTATCAGCCGTCTGTCCATAAATTGATCGCCATAAAGGCGATGGCTGATGGTAATCTGGACCCTGCTAAGGTTACGAGTTTTGATACCCGGAAGTTTGGTCTTCGGAGACCTCACGGTATGACTATTGACCCGGTCAGTGGCGGCCTTTTTATCCTTGACAGCGCTGTGCCGGAAGTTATCCATATTACGCCAAATACTGATCGGGATTTTGATGATGCATCGATTTCCTATGTATGTTTAGAGCAAATCGGCATATCTGATATTCGGGGTATTGCCTTCAATCCTGTCAATGGCCATCTCTATATCCTGAGTTTTACTGAGCAAAAACTGTACGAATTCACGAAGTCAGGAAAAGTTGTTGCGATGCGTGATGTATCAGAATTTAATCTCAAAAACCCGCAAGGTATGATTTTTGCTCCAAGTGGAGATACAACGGACGACCCATTACAAACGAGCCTGTACATTGCCGATTGTGGTCCTGACAATAAGAGAAGCCAAAAAGCCAATGTGTTGAAAAATGCGCAGACATATGATGGTAAAGGAAAGGATGGAAATCAAATACAAGGTAAAATTGTTGAGTTGTCCCTTACTCAACTGCCTGGTGTGGCGTCTACAAGCAGCTCTTTCCTGGTGCAGACTATGGATCTCTCCCAACTTTCTCCACCCAGCCCGGATCCGGCAGGCATTACCTACCTTCCATCTTCTAATACGCTCCTTGTTTCTGATGGCGAAGTTGATGAAATGCCTATCTTTGCCGATGTTAATCTTTTTGAAATGAGCCTGACCGGTAACTTACTGGATACCCTCAGTACAACATTTTTTTCGTTTGAGCCGGCAGGTTTAACGATTAATCCTGTTAATAAGCATCTCTTCTTTACTGACGATAATGTATGTAAGGTATTTGAGTTGGACCCCGGGGCTGACGGACTTTATGATACCTTGGATGATATAGTTACTTCTTTCGGTACGTCAGACTTCAGTTGTTTCGACCCTGAGGGGATTGCTTACGATAGCACACAAGGAGCGCTTTTTATAGCAGATGGTGTGAGTTCCGAAATCCATCGGATTGCGCCGGGAGATAACGGTGTTTTCGATGGTGTGCCACCAACGAGTGATGATCGGGTGACGCATTTCGACACGGCAATTCTTGGAGTGGCTGATCCTGAGGGAATTGAGTTTAACCCGGATAATGGTCATTTGTACCTGATCGGTAAGCCTCCAAATATATTGGCTGAGATAACAACATCAGGTACCCTCAGGCGGATGTTTGATATTTCTGCAGCGAATGCCCGGAAACCTGCTGGTCTTGGCTTAGCTCCTGGCAGTTTAGACCCCAATATAAAGAGCGTCTATATCGTTGACCGTGGATTTGATAATGATCAAAATCCAAATGAAAATGATGGCAAGGTGTATGAAATATCTCTGTCTCCGATTTCGCCGGGCAATCAAGTACCCACGGTTGATGCTGGATCCGACCAGACAATTATCTTACCGGCGGATGCCGCCCTGGATGGTTCTGTTTTTGATGATGGTCTGCCGAATCCTCCCGGCGCAGCGACCGTTACCTGGAGTAAGATTCGCGGACAGGGTATTGTTACCTTTGCTAATGCTAATGCTATTGATACGACCGCCAGCTTTCCGGAAGTGGGAACGTATGTGCTCCGCCTGACTGTTGACGATGGTGAACTAATCAATAGCGATGATGTAACCATCGTTGTTTTGGGTAGAGGCGATGAAGAATTTGTAGACGTCAGGGTTGCAGCCAGTACAGATGATGCGGAAGAGAAATCCACAGGTAATGTGGCGCTCACGAGCGCTGATCTCGAAATGGTTCTTGATGGAAGCGACCAGACCGTGGGGTTGCGCTTCAATGGAATCAATATCCCAAAAAATGCCATAATTATTAATGCATATATTCAGTTCAAAGCTGATGAGAGAAACTCGGAAGCAACTTCGCTTTCGATTCAAGGCGAGAATGTTGATAATGCCACAACGTTTACCTCTGTTAGCAGGAATATATCATCCAGACCGAGGACAATAGCTGCGGTATCATGGTTTCCTGCTTCATGGACAAAGCTGGGAGAGTTCGGTCTTAATCAGCGGACACCTGATATATCTTCGATTATTCAAGAGATTGTGAACCGGTCAGGTTGGTCCAGTGGCAACTCATTAGCAGTTATTATTAGCGGGACTGGGAAGCGTGTAGCCGATGCATATAATGGGGATACAGGTGGGGCGCCCTTACTTCATGCGGTATATTATTTAGCAGATCACCAGCCGCCAATAGTTGATGCAGGACCGGACCAGACGATTGCACTGTCTGGCCATGCTATTTTAGATGGTACGGTATCTGATGATGGTTTACCGGTCCCGCCTGGATTATTGATCACAACCTGGAGTCAAATTAGCGGGACTGGTGAAGTTACCTTTGGCGATATAAATGCCATAGATACAACGGCAAGCTTCTCAGAAGCAGGGACGTATATGCTGCGCCTGACGGCAGACGATAGCGAGTTGATCGAAAGTGATGATATTACCGTTGTTGTTAACGGCGCTACTCTGGTGAGAGAGATCCGGGTTGCAGCCAGCACAGATGATGCAGAAGAGAGGCCTTCAGGTAGCATGCTACTCTCCAGTACGGATCTGGATCTGGTATTTGATAAGTACAATCAAATAATAGGTATACGTTTTCATGGGATTACTATTCCGGAAAATGCTACCATTGTCAACGCCTATATTCAGTTTAAGGCAGATGAGATAACCTCAGAGGCAACTTCGCTAGCGATTCAAGGCGAGAATGTTGATAATGCTACGGCGTTTACCTCTTCCGTCGGAGATATATCGTCCAGGCCAAGAACAACAGCCGCAGTGCCGTGGTCTCCTGTGCCATGGACAACGGTGGGGGAGGTTGGCCCTAATCAACAGACGCCTGATATATCTTCGATTATTCAGGAGATTATGGATCGGCCAGGTTGGTCAAGCGGCAATTCGGTGGTAATTATTTTCACGGGAACGGGTAAGCGCGTAGCGGAGGCATATGAGGGGAATCAGGCAGAAGCGCCACTACTCCATATTGAATATAGCGTAGCCCAGGTGAATCAATCTCCCACAGCTAATGCAGGGGCAGATCAGACGGTTACCTTACCTGACAATGCTATCCTGAACGGTACCGTTACCGATGATGGCTTGCCGAATCCGCCCGGAGTAGTAACGACAACCTGGAGTATGGTGAGTGGTACAGGTACGGTTACCTTTGGCAATGCGAATGCCGTAGATACAACGGCAAACTTTTCAGAAGCAGGAATTTATGTATTAAGTTTGGCAGCCAATGATGGTGAGTTGAATACGAACGATAAAGTAATCATCGAGGTAGTACAACCCATTATAAACCAGCCACCAGAAGTAGATGCAGGGG
>SULG01000154.1 GCA_005524015.1 Candidatus Jettenia ecosi | reverse complement strand
TTAGCATGTACGTAGAGCAACCATTCAGGATTGCTCTCAGCAAGGCTAAAGTTTTGCCCTGTATTGAATCCTTTTTTTCATAAGAAAAGACGTAATATTTTACGCCTCTCCCGCCAAAGGTAGCCTCATATATTCATGTAAATATCATGTAAATATATAGTAAGAGAATAATGGCCAAGAGTGTTTCTATGTAAGGTATCTATAGGTGGAAGCCGGTACAATCAGGGACGATTGAACCGGCGAGGTTGCATTTACTATCGATTTATAATTTAACGGTTAATCCCTGAGCCATTTTGATTTCCATAGCATGGTTAACTGTCCAGGCCGTGCGATGCGTCACCACATCAATGAGTGCACTGCCCGATGGCAATCCCGTTCCGCTCTTTTTAACACCGCCAAAGGGTAAATGCACCTCGGCCCCGATGGTAGGCAAATTCACATAGCCAAGGCCGTATTCACAATCTTCCCGGACCCTTCTCGCCTTTCGATAATCTTCGGTAATTACGGCACAGGTAAGACCATAACCGGTATCATTATGAACCTCTATAGCCTCGTCAATATCTTTTACCGGAATAATGGCAACATGTGGCCCGAAAACCTCCTCATGGAGTACACGGCTTTTCGGGTTATTCTGCATTCGATATACAAAGGGAGACATAAAATAACCTTTTTTATACGGATTGTCCATAAGCCTTCCACCATCCAACAACACCTTTGCACCCTCTTTTTTAGCAAGTTCGTTGTATTGTGCAATCTTTTCCGTTGCTGCCTGATTGATTACAGGGCCCATGAATACAGATTCATCCAGAGGATCACCGATCTTTATCCTCTTTGTTATTTCAATAAACCTCTGTTCAAATTCCGTAAATACCTTCTCGTGTACAATTAACCTGCTTGCAGAGGTGCATCGCTGCCCTGAGGTCTTAAAGGCGCTGATAACAGCCGCATTCACAGCAATATCCATACTGGCATCATCGAGCACGACGAGCGCATTTTTTCCTCCCATCTCACAGGCAGCCATTTTATTATCAAACCCGGCGACAGTCCTCTTTATTTCTGCTCCCGCAGCATTAGAACCAACGAATAGCACGACATGGGTATCCGGGTGTTTCACTAACAGGTCTCCACAACTCCCATGTATGATATTAATCACACCTGGTGGGAAACCAGCCCTATGCGCATATTCGGCAATCACATTACCGACGCATGCCGTTTCCCGGGAAGGTTTAAGAATAACCGTATTCCCTTCCACTACCGATGGACAGACCAGCCACAGGGGAACAGCAAAGGGAAAATTCCACGCGGTAATCGCCGCAACAACCCCCTTTGGCTTTCTGCGCATGAAGGAATCTTTTTCCGGAATTTCCGAGTCAACCACATCACCATGAGGCATCCTTACCGTACCAAATACATATTGGGCCATGTGGATACCTTCTGTTACATCTGCACGGCTTTCTATGATCCCTTTTCCACACTCTTTTGCCATTAAGCGGGCTATCTCTTCCCGATCTCTTTTAATCAACTGAGTAAACTCATCAAGATACTCACCCCGTTTAATCCGTGATAAATGCCTCCAGCTATCGTAAGCTGTTTGTGCAGCGTTGACGGCATCATTTACATCCTTTTCAGATGAAAGTGGAAATGTCCCCAGCACTTCATCAAAGTTAGCGGGACTCCTACTTTCAAACCGTTCACCAGAGGCTCCATCAACAAAGGCTCCCTTAATATAATTTTTCCCTTCCATAATCCTTTACCTCCCTTTGAAATATTTACAGAGGATGCAGTTTTACGTATGGAGTTTGCATAAACGCAATTCAAAATACCGGGCATCCAATCATTCGAATTTTGGTAGCAGTTCACGTATACGCGTAAACGGTACATGACAACCTCTTACCCCCCTTCTCCAGGGAGGACTTTAAAAATCTTCCCTAAAAAGGGGTGAGGGGGTTGTCTTTTGCTTGCAAGGTTGCCGATCTCTACACCGATTTCACATTCTAGCCATTTCAGAAAGCCTTCGGTCCTTTGGTCTTCTTTTTGTTCATCCCAATCATTGTTTGGCAAGATGTAAAAGAAAAATACAGATTGTATCGGAGTGGTTTTAATAAAGTTCATTATCAACCTAAAGAAATATATTTCTTAAATCAGTTTATCCATTTTTCATATGAGACCGTATTCTCTTTTAACTTCTTCTATTATCTCATGCAATAAACTGCGCCTTATGAAGAGTGTCGATTTTAGTGGAATTTCTTTAAGTTTTCTCATAGTTTCATGAGGGGTAAACTGTTTTCTTCTTATAGCCCTTAATAATATACCGATAGTACCGTGAGCCCTTATCCCAAGAGTTTTAGCTACAAGCCTTGCAGAGGCATCATCTGTTAGGAGAATAGAATCAGGATATTGAGAACATAAGGTTATCGCCTCTAATTCTCCGGTATCAAGACAAAATAACTTACAAACGGAGAGTATGTCCTCGTCAAATACGACATTAGCTTTTTCAAAATTAATATCTCTGTATTTGAAAACAGACGGGCTGTGATACTCAACCTCACGCCATACCGCATCGGGAATTATTAGTCTTTCAAAATCCGTTAAAAGATAAAGGCTATCAATCTCTTCGAGATGAATTATTGGGCCTGCATCCAGTATAACGTTCTGGATAGTTGTATAATCAGTCTTTTCCACGCAGTCCCCATTCAATATCTTCTTTTATGAATTTCTCCATAAGCTCTGGTTTGTGTGTTTCAAGAAAACGACGCAGGGCTTCTGTGATAACAGACTTTTCATCCTGGAACCATCCTGCATCTATAAGTAATTTAATTTGTTCATAAAGCTTATCCGGCAATTCAGCCTGTAATATCTTCACGACATACCTCCTTTATTTTATTTAATAGATTTCATCATAGAATCAATGCAATTATATCTGATTTCTGAAGATTATAATAAACTTTACTAAGATACCGCTCCTTTAACAACCTTAATTTCCTCTTCTGTTAATCCATACAACCTGTAAACTATTTCGTCTATCAGCTCGTCTGTTGCCTTAATTCTGGCTTTTAATGGATGGATGCTTTATTTCCATTCTTCTTAAGAAGTTCAATGAGTTAATCAAAGTAGTAGTTTAGGTGAAGCCTGTCCAGAGTTTATCGAGGGCGAAGCACACCCAACAAAAAAACAATGATGGGTTCGCTCCGCTTAACCCATCCTACTTGACTCCGAAAGCAAAACATCGCCGAGGAGAAATCCTCCACCGCCCGGCGTTCCGCCGCCTTAAGCTCTTTTGCACCGCACGGATAAAGACTTTGTATTTACGAATTTTCCCAACCTCTTATGATCGATATCATACAATTATAGTGCCTTTGAAGCCGATACCTTGTTATCTCGTCTTGCATCGATAAACACAATATACTTCTCGTCAGAAAGACCTAAATCTGCAATTATCTTCCGCGCTTTTGCTTCTTCATCCGCAGAGAAAAACAAAATAGCCTTTATCGCTTTCTCTGTGTCGTGGGCTTTCTTATATATTTCTACCTGCTTTGCAAGATTCTGCGCTAGCTTTGTATTGGAGGCCAATTTAAACTCAATCAGGGTTTTATCAAAAGCCCCTCTTGATACCTTAAAATCAACAGGTCCTCGGCCTTCATTGGCTTCTCTAGTAACATCATCCGGCGATGCAAACCAAGTTAAACGGAACATGATCTGCACATCAACTTCACGCTTAATGGGTTCGCCTTTCACATAAAAAAGACGATAGCCATCTTTATTCTCGATAACATTTTTCAGAAATAAAACACGCTCATAACTTTCTGCCAGAGTATCACCTTTTTTCTTGTAGAAGTTTGTTTTCTCTGACAAATGTTTGATAAACGAAGATAACTCGGTGACAAAAAGATTATAAACTTCTTGTACGCGCTCCTCGCTTACAGACTTTGCCTGTTCTCCATGATCCTCTTTGTATTTGATGTAATAATCTAAAAATTGCGGATATTTTCTTATTACTGCGCCAACCGCACTAATGATATCACGCTTAAGAGGCTGTTTGTCGCTACCGTCCTTATTCTTTTTTGGCTTTGGCAGATTCGAGGAAAAGTAAAAATTTAATTGAGACCGCAATTGTTCATTAGACACAGACGAAACGATGTCTTGAAATTGATTGACCAGATCAGTTTTATTGATCCAAGTGTCATCTTTGGTCAATAAGTTCTTAGGCGTAAGCAAGACATAATCGTCATTTATGGCTGGCAACTGAAAACTGACTGAAGTCCATGTTGAAGTTTGATAGTTAAAATCAACATGGGCGACTGTAAAACTCTTTAGCCTGGCAGGATCAATATATTTTTGAGCAAAAGCTTGAGTATACCGAAGCAGATACCCCTTTATCAGATTGGTCACAAAATCGCTGATATTGTCGCGCCCGATGTTATCCTTAATTAAACATAATTTTTCAAGGTGTGGGCTTTGGGAAATGGTTTGTTTATCGAAATCAGAGAATACACCGCTCAAATTATCGTTAAGTGCTTTGGCAAATTCTACTCCGGGTCCACGTCCGCTGTTGCCGATTTTACTATAACCCAGCCATGTTTGTTTAACCTCAGGGAAACAATACCAGCTTTTCAGTAATCCATGATTAACCGATTTCTCAAGAGAACGGTCTCTGAGAAATGCAACGTACTTGAGTATTTTCTGATGCAATTTTTGGTATTCGGTGTTTTTGCTGTTAAAAAGAAGGAACGGGTCTACAAATAGAGGCAAATCATTCACCAGAGAAATATTAAAAGCTCCATATTTCTCGATGATGTTTGGCTTAACATTAAAAATATCAGAAAAATAGACTCTCATTTCGTAAATGCCTCTCGTAAAACCGACTGCATCAGCATTTCCGCCTGACCCTTGTGTTCGGATACTTGTATTTCTAATTCATCGATCATGGTCATGAGTTTATCCACACGCTCGACAATAGCTTGTTGTTCGCTAATCGGTGGAAGTGGAAATTTCTTAAGCAAAATATCATCACGACCAATTCCAGGAATAAGGCCATTCTTTAAATCCTGTAAGGATACAAATAGAGTTCTTAGCCAATAAAAACAATAATCGTTATTATTTAGTAAATTATGAATTGCCATGAGCTGTCGAGATATAACCAATCCGTCTTTATCATTAATATTTA
>SULG01000153.1 GCA_005524015.1 Candidatus Jettenia ecosi | reverse complement strand
TAGGTTGAGCGGAAGAACTATTTTTTAACGATTGATAGGTTGCACCATCAAAAGCGAAATAATTTCTGAGTCCTTTTCAGAAGAAATACCCATTGCATATAACATCCTCAGGCTGGCTCCTCCGTTTGATCCAGTCAAGCTATGCATAAATGGCAATTGAATCTACCGTGGTTCCTCCTGTCATTCCCGAACGTCTTTATCGGGAATCCAGCATAGGGAAGAGAACAGGAAAGGCGCTGGATTCCTGATAAACTTGTCCTCGTGAAAACCTCTCGAATGTCAGATAAAAGACTCCCTCTTTTTTCACGGTAAATGAGGCATTGACATCTTTGAATGCCCAGTCGGTGGGGTGAGAACATGTTTGAGCATAGGGACATGTTTTACAACTGCCCCCGTAAGTGTTTTGTGGAAAGAATTGGCTTGACTGTCAAAAATCGATGAGTCAATTGCAGCCAGATAGGAGTCTACAATTTTATGAGTAATGGCAACGGTCGCCATGAAGTAAAAAACAGCAAGGAGTCGAAGTGGGGTAATTCCATGATTTTTAAAGCGATTAATCTGTGATTCACGGGGTATTGCCAGAGGAAATAAGCCACAGGCTTTTGCATACTTATCATTTTCTTCTAAGAAACGAGAAATATCCGCATCAGAATTGTCTTGCCTGATTTTAAATCAGACAGAGAATTATAAATTGGTTCGTGGGTATTTCTGGTAAAGAGCATAGGCGGGATTAGGCGCCATGTAGCCGTTAGTATTTAGTTTCTTAGTTATTGCTGTAATCAATCGGTCCCCACACCGAGAGCCACTGGTGGTGAATCCTTCCCTCATTCAGACCCGGATTGGTAGCCCGCGGTAGACTACCTTGGAATCGCACTCTTGCCATCCCTGTCCGCTCTCCCATTGGTACAGATTATACCTCCAAATCGATTCCCCCCCTAACATCGGGGTAATCAGTACAAACAGGCGGCGATAATTTGCTGGTACAGCTTGAAGTGGGTCAATACGAGGCCTCTCTGAGTACGGGCATTCGCCAACGTCGGTATGATAAATCCCGAGCAGACTCAACCCGATGTCTTCTGCGAATCTCTCAGCAAGCCCATATCCCTGCACAAGGACATAAAAGCGGTCAGCCGGTTCATACCATCGGCTGGTCTTGCCGGCAGGCAGGGCGGTATAAATGAATGCCGGGGCTGGTGTTCCGATGAGGAAGCCGTATGCTTCCAGCGGGTATACATTCAATCCATGCTTGGTGACTTTGCTGGTTGTTTCCCGAGAGATCGTTACAGTCATAACATCTCCTGTTAAGTACCTAAAGTATTTATATAAATAGGGGAGATTTAGTACCATAAACTTACGGAGCTAATTTTTGAAGAATTTTCATATGCAGAGAGTTTACGAAGCGGCGTGGAGATATGAGACAGAATACCAAATAAAATTAGCACAATTTTAGCACACTCTCATGAAAAAGAGGTTATGACGACAGCCGCACCCCCTTGATCTTATTGGTAGCGGGGGTGGGATTTGAACCCACGACCTCCGGGTTATGAGCCCGACGAGCTACCAGACTGCTCTACCCCGCGTCCATTACTATGCAAAAATTAGTTTTTATGTATACTTTCTATAACTGTGTCTAATACGTTAAGAACTTAATTATTATAACTATAATATACTACAAAGTCAATACCAATCTATTAAAGAATAAAAAGTTTTTATTTTCATAGAACATTTTGTACAATTTAAAGATTAAAAATCTAGATTTGTTTAAGAAATAATTAAAGGTGGTAAATCAGATGGAAATATTGATTATTGGAAGCGGGGGAAGAGAACATGCCCTTGCATGGAAGATTGCGCAATCACCCATAGTAAAAAAAATATTCTGCGCCCCGGGAAATCCCGGAATTGCAGAAATTGCTGAATGTGTAGATCTCGGAGTGGAAAATATAGAAGGTCTTTATAGTTTCGCACTCAAGCAAAAAATAGATTTGACCGTTGTTGGCCCGGAAGACTCGCTTGTAGCGGGTATCGTAGATAGATTTAATGAGGGAAACCTCACAATATTTGGACCTAATAAGCGCGCATCGATTATTGAGGGAAGTAAGGCCTTCTCAAAAAATCTTATGAAAAAACATGGTATTCCAACGGCAGACTTTAAGGTATTCGAAGATTCAACACAGGCAAAAAAACATGTATCGATGTGCGAGTTTCCTTTGATTGTTAAAGTTGATGGGTTGGCCAAAGGAAAAGGTGTATTTGTATGCAAGACATTGGAAGAAGCAAATAAATGTATAGATGATATTCTGGAAAATAAGATTTTTGGGCCCGCAGGTGATAAAGTTATTATTGAAGAATTCCTTTCAGGAGAAGAAGTATCTATCCTTGCTCTTACCGACGGAATAACGATTCTTCCTCTCTCATCGGTACAAGACCATAAAGCGGTTAATGATGGAGATAAAGGGCCCAATACTGGCGGGATGGGCGCATATTCACCTGTACCGATAATTACCCGTGAGCTACAGTTTTATATAGAGGAAAATATCCTCGTACCCATTGTGCACGCCATGAAGAGAGAGAGTCGGCCATACAAAGGTGTTCTTTACGCAGGATTAATGATCACCAGCACCGGGCCAAAGGTCCTTGAGTTTAATGCCAGGTTTGGTGACCCTGAAACTCAGGTTCTTCTCATGCGAATGAAGACCGATTTAGTTCCGCTTCTCTTATCAACTGCAACAAATACCTTAGAGAATATAGAAATTGAATGGAATAAGGGTGTTTCTATTTGTGTTGTTATGACCTCTAAGGGTTACCCCGATAAATATGAAAAGGGATTTGAAATTTCTGGACTTGAAACAGTCAGGGAACTTGATAACGTCCAGATTCTTCATGCAGGAACTGCTACAAAGGATGGAAAGATTGTAACCAACGGTGGACGTGTTCTTGGTGTAACAGCGATCGGAAAGGATATCCAGGAGGCGCAGAAGACTGTCTACCGTGCTATTCAAAATATAACCTTTGAGGGGGCACATTATAGAAGAGATATCGGGGTAAAGGCTATGTACCGAAAAAGCTGACTAAAATCAATACTACAATTTATCTATTTATTAGTTTTATTTATTCTGAAGAACAAAAAATATCTTCAATAAGGCTCTTCGGTTTGTTCGAAGTAAATAAACTCCATAGTATCGGAAAATATCTCTTTTATTTCATTTAGTAGTTAGACATCTCTAGTGAGATGTCCATTGCCTTTGCTGAATGCGTAATCGCACCAGCAGAGATCCTGTCCACACCCGTTTGAGCCACAAGGTGTACAGTTTCCAAAGTAATATTTCCAGATGCCTCTGTAACGGGTAAATGTGTTCCTCCGGCTGATTTCCAATCTTTCACTATCTTTACCGCTTCTTTCAATTGTTCAATATTCATATTATCAAACAAGATTATATCCGCTCGCGCCTCAAGGGCATCTCTCACCTCTTTTGGTGTTCTTGTCTCTACTTCAATCAAAATCCCTTGTTTTACTTTTTGCCGTACTAAAGATACAGACCTTTCAATAATGCTATCTGTGGAAAGATCAAGGAATAATCTATTTTTCATAATATCAAGATGATTATCTTTAATAAGCACCTGATCGTAGAGACCTATCCTATGATTCACTCCGCCACCCATTACGACTGCATACTTTTCCAAATATCTCCAGCCAGGGAGGGTTTTTCGCGTGTCCATGATAGGAGTTCTTAGCGGCTTTATACGTTCAACGAATTGTGCCGTATGTGTTGCAATTCCCGAAAGCCTTTGGAGGAAATTCAAAGCTATGCGCTCACCAGAAAGCAATGTCTTCGCGCTCCCGCTTATCGTAGCAATGGTTTCACCTTTATTAACGGAAATACCATCCTTAACCCAATATCTAAAAAGAACATTTTTATCAAGTTTCGAAAAAAAGTATTCAATAACCGGCAATCCAGCTATAGTTCCATTTTCTTTTGCAATAAATACTCCCTCTACAAAGAGATTGTCCGGAATAAGGTTCTCTGTTGTAATATCCCCCATTCCGATATCCTCCTGAATAGCTAATTGAATAAGGCTATCTATCTTTTCTAATTTCAGGTTAAAATCCATATATTTTTCGTACATGTATTATCTGTATTCATAAAATCCTTCCCCGCTTTTTTTCCCAAGTTTTCCACCTGCCACCATTTTTTTGAGCATTGGACAAGGCCGATATCTTCCTCCTAAGTCTGCGTAAAGCATCTCAAGTATAATCAGGCAAGTATCTAAGCCAATGAAATCCGCAAGTTCAAGTGGCCCCATAGGATGGTTTGCCCCGAGTCTCATGATGGTATCGATATTTTCTCTGGAGGTAACTCCTTCCTGCAGGCAGTAAATTGCATCGTTTATCATGGACATAAGTACACGGTTTGAAACAAAACCTGGAAAATCCTGAACAACAACAGGTGTCTTTCCTATTATCTCAGAAACAGCTATAAGTATATTGATGGTTTCCTCAGAGGTATGCAATCCCCGAACTACTTCTATAAGTTTCATATCATAAGCAGGGTTCATAAAACGCATACCAGCAAAGCGTTCAGGCCGTCCGGTAGTACTGGCAAGCCTTGTTATGGAAATAGATGAGGTGTTTGTAGTAAAAATTGTTTCTTCATCGCACAGGATGTCTAATTCCCTAAAAATTTGTTTTTTTATATCTTCTTTTTCTGTCACAGCCTCAATGATAAGATCTACATCTTTACAATCTTCCAGTTTTTGAACGGTTTTTATATTTGAAAGTGCTCTCTCTTTCTCCTTGCTTTCAAGTTCTCCTGCACCTACCATTTTTTCCAATCTGTCTTTTATTTTTGTAAATCCTGCTCTCACATATTCCTCTTTTATATCTTCAAGTATTACCTCATAACCGCTTTGTGCTATTAGTTGGGCTATACTACTTCCCATCGTTCCAGCGCCTATTATTCCTATTTTTTGTATATTCATAATTTTTTTACTCGAATTTCTGTTCGTGATAAAGAGGCTATTAAACTGAATATATCAATTGCTCAATTTACAAGCTTTATCTTAGTAAGCATGTATTAATTCTATAAAACCAGGATACAATAGCAAACACAAGATTAGATATCAAGAGTCTGTAACTCAATAAACTTCATAGAGATAACCTGTGTTTAAGGAAGAACATTAAGAATGGATGATACAGGTAAGATAAGTTCTACATATTTTCCCATAAAAATGGTGCAATAA
>SULG01000152.1 GCA_005524015.1 Candidatus Jettenia ecosi | reverse complement strand
GTATAGAAGCGATATTTGTTTTTGCCGTATTCCTTCGAGAGGTACATGGCAATATCGGCATGTTTGATCAGACCTTCTGTATCATTGGCATCCTGTGGGTAGAGGCTGATGCCAATACTGGCGCTCGTGTATATCTCATGGCCGTTGAATTGAAAAGGTTGATACAAAGTACGCAGAATTTTTTGTGCGATCAGGGCAGCATCCTGTATCTGCATAAGCTCGTGGAGGATGATCATAAATTCATCACCGCCCATGCGGGCGATCGTATCGCTTTTCCGTACACACTGCATTAATCGTTCTGCAACAGCCTTCAGGAGTAAATCTCCTGTATGGTGGCCAAGGGAATCGTTAATGATCTTAAAATTATCCAGGTCAAGGATCATAATAGCTACGGCCCGTGCGTTTTGCTTTGCATGAAGTATAGCTACTTCTAAACGGTTTTGGAATAATATGCGGTTCGGTAAACTCGTAAGGGCATCGTGGTAAGCCATATGGTTGATAATAGCTTCTGATTGTTTCCGGGCTATTGCGTTTCCTATAATTTCTGCTGTAATGCGAAGCAGGTTCAAATCATCCTCATTCCATGTGCCGGTAGCTACCATATTGTCGAAACCGATAAACCCTGCCAGTTTCTTTTCAGTATATACCGGCAGGGCTAACAGTGATTTGACACCTTGTTTTTCCAGGACTTCCTTTTCTGCAGCAGCCTCAGGAGGCATCTGTGAGACATCGGTAATATGAATGGTATTACCGGCATACATATTTTCTTTCCACCAGGGAAACATCGAGACAGGAATGTTTTGAAAATTCTGAATTTCAGGCTGAACCCCATTGTTGCACCATTCATGGGTGTTGTTAACAATGTTACCATTGTCCCGTAACTGGAAAAGATATGCCCTGTTAGCTCCACTGAGCTGTCCAGCATCGGCTAATGCAATATCAATAGCATTGTTTAAGTCTGAAAGAATAACAAATCTTGTAGAAATACTTGCTATAGTCTTTTCAAAGTCTATTCTGCGCCTGAGAGATTCTTCGGCTTGCTTTTTTTCGGTAAACTGACCGATCTGTTCTCCGATGGAGGCCATCATGATAATCAGATTTTTATCAGGTTGCCATATCTTTTGACTAAAAAACTCCATAACGCCAAGCACCTCTTTTCCACAAAGAATGGGAAAACCAAAAGCAGCATGTAAGTTCTCTTTGGCTGCAATGTGTGATCGGGGAAAATCTGCATCAAAAATAATATCTGCAATCCAGCAAGGTTTACTGCTGATATAGACGCGGCCAGGTAACCCGATACCGAGAGAAAAGACCGTGCGTCGATTGATCGCTACAAATTCTTCGGCTATTATTGAAGGCTTATGCCAGATATCAGTACATCGGAGCATGTTGGTTTTCTTCTCTACGGTCCACCGTATACCCAAATCCCATTTCTGGCTTTCACATACTGTTTGAATAATTTTTAGAGTTGCTTCATGAAGAGTAACGGATTCTGCCAGTATACGCGTTATAGCATACTGAATACTCATGCGTTGTTCAATTTCCTTGCGTTCAGTAATATCTCTCGCTATACCAATCGTCCCGATAACAACCCCTTTCTCATCCATTAAAGGAAAATTTTTATATTCACATACTATTCCCGTATCTTTAAAAGTAAGCTCAAATTGCAGGTTTTCTCCATTCAATGTTCTTGCGCGGATAGCCTTTGCTTTGTTCAGGTTTTCTTCATCGAATAGGGGTTCGAATGATTTTCCTATGAATTCTTCAGGCTTCCGATTTGTGAATTTTTCAAATATCTTATTCAGAAATAGCATGGTACCTTTGGGGTCACAAATATACGCAAGATCTCTTATCTTAGAAAATAGTATTTCATATTTTCTCAATTCTTCTTCCACCCTTTTACATTTGGTGATATCATGAACCAGAACAAGGATAGCCTTTTTTCCCCTAAAGAATATCTGATTTCTTGTGATTTCTACGTCAATAGATGTTCCATCTTTTCGCCGGTGTCTCCCTATACTGGTACCGGTTGAACAAAGTTCCGAAGAAATGCGCTCTCTCGCCAGGTGATCGAGTAAGGAGGAAACATGTTCGGTGGCACAAATATCTTGCATGGTCATGCGGAGAAATTCTTCACGGGAATAGCCGTAATGATGAATTGCGGTATCATTTACGGCTAGAAAAGAGAGTGTTTCCTGATCAGAAACCCACATAGGATATGGATTATTTTCGAACAAAAGCTGATAGCACGCTTCGTTTTCCCATTGTGCTTCACCATACACCCTGGATAATCGAGCCTTTTTCATGCTTTCGTGTATTGCTTCAGGCAGGCGGTTTATATGTTCCCTGAGGATGAAATCGGTTAAACCTAATTTCATTTCCGCTATGGCAATTTTCTCATCCGTTGTATTGGCAACTATTATCACGGGGAGAGAAGGAAATTGCTTTTTTAGTGTTGTGAGGATGCCCGGCCCATCTGTCCAGCCAGAATGATAACCCATAATCGCTACATCGAAATTGCTTTGGGTAGTTGCCTCGTTGAGATCCTTTTGATGGATTGCATTTATAAAGCAGGGGTCATAGAAATTCTTTTGCAATATTTGTGTAAATAGTTCCCGGTCTGTAGAACTACCCGGTAAGATCAGAAATCTCATAACCTATCTCCAAATAGTATCATTACTTTTCTATCGAGATATAAAAGACCAGAAAAATCGTTATGAATTTACAATATTTGTTTGTTTATGTAAAGATTAAATTGGCATAGCGCTTGTTTGGTTTCAGGTTGAGGTAAAATACTACCATTTGACTATGGCTTGAATAAATGATTTTCCGTGAATTCCTTCTCCGGGTTCATTCTCAACCTCATACTCAAATTTAAATTCTACCTGTTCTATGGGAGAGTAATTCATACCGATGGCAATACGGTCTGCTTCATTCCCATCGGTAATATTCCTGTTAGGGTCTACAGAGTCGAACCGTAAGACACCCTCCAAATATCTGAAATAGTTTACATGGAACGGGTATTTATAGGATGTTTGGAGATAGTAACCGTTTCGATGGAAATTGCCGCCATCGACTGATTCTTGTTCTACATGACTGGTAATATATTCACCCCGCATTTCCCAATTACCTCTTCTGAATTGAATATCTGCCCCTAAAAAATCAATAGCTAACCGATTATCCTCATCGTACTTTCCCCGTGAATAGGATACACCTACTTCCAGCCCTGTCAGAAATTCGTAACCTAGTCTGCCGCCAATGGCTTTATTGCTATTATTATCCCAGAGTTGCTGTGTGTCCTTTGGGTCTGGTCCTTCGAGGCCGTTTGTTACGGCTATTTCGTATTTCAACTTTGTGTTGTAAAACAAAGGAACGGTACCATATAACATTCCCCCGATATCAGAATATGTTCCGGGTATAATTCTGATAGAGGGAAAGGGGCGATCCACCAATTTATTTAAAGGGGCAGATTCTACAAATCTCTCTATACCGAAGGGATATTTGAACTTTCCTATCCGGACTATCAGGAATTTACTTATAATCTCATAATCAAATTCAAATTTCTCTAACTCATATTTTTCAAAACCCTGTTTTATTTCAATCTCGGAATCAAATGATAACTTCCTGGAGATCTGTTTGCCCAGCCAAAGGGTGAGTTCATTTTCTTCCAAAAACCGGGAAGAGGGTTGCTGGGAATCATCATCACGGCCATGAACAGGAGTGGTAACCGCAAAAAATCCATGGAAATGGAATTTTTTCCAGTCCTCTTCGGCCTCCGGAGAAATGGATTCAACATGAAAATAATAATCTTCTGGTGAAATAACCGGTTGTTCCTCGGGCGTGTCATCTGATTCAGATCTATCGGTTGCAGATATATCAACATGATCTTCTGCAAGACACATACAGGATAAGAAAAAGACTGCTATACATAATGCGAGAAGCTTACATTTCATGTAATTGCTGAAAATAAGATCAGATTCCTGGTATCATTTCTGCAAAAGCAGAGCAGGAATCCATGCATTGGTGGTATTTCCCGGATTCGCGCCTTTGTAAGGATGTAATTATTCATGGAGAAACACTCCTGGTTATTGTTCTCTTACTCTGTAGTTACATAGATCACCTGTAGGGCGAGGCTTTAGCCCATACGCATCAAGCTAAGCGCCGACAGCTTGTTCCCAAACTCTTCCCCATTTCCATGAGGACATGGTTTGGGAACACACATGTACGAGAAACTCCGTTTCTCGAATCAATGGTAGAACAGGCATCTTGCCTGTTCTACCGTGATAAACCTGAAAACCTGAATGATAGTGTAGTGTGTATGATTCCTCAGGAGAGGCAGGTTTCAAACCTGTCCCTACTCGAAACAGAGTTTCGAGGCAATTGCGTTCCCAAACAGAGTTTGGGAACGAGCCAACGAGCCACTGAGCTTAGGCTTGATGCGTATGGGCTTTAGCCTTGCCGCCCCTGCCTGAATCCATATACAAGGATAGCAACCCCAAAGGGTTGCCCTACGTAATTGAAATTCCTCAACATTAAACGAGCATATACCATAATTCTGATAAAGGTATCGTAGTTACTCAAAATACGGTTGGATCATGGTAGGGGTGAACCTTGTGTTCGCCCACACCCTTTGTGCACATTCAAGACCTGCGCGTTTTCCCACAACCAGGGTGAACACAAGGTTCGCCCCTACCCCGTTTTGCACCTTATCTTGAGTAATTACAAGGTATCTATAGAGCTTGGAGTTCCATGATTAGTAAGGGTCTATACCTGTCTCAAAATAAGGGAATGCCTGCAGCAGTAAATCCTCTATTTCTTTCGCTAGTATTTCAAAATCCTTTACGTTGGGTTTTACTGTGCCTGCGCCGAGAAATCCCATACTACCGAGCGTATTGCGTGCATCTGCAAACCGGTAGTAGATACTCTCATGCAATTTAGTCTTATGCCGGATATCATAGTTTCTTACATTTCCTGCAAGCAGGGCGCTATAATACTCTTCCGCCAATCTTAATCGTACCTTGGAACGGACAAAAATTTCTAATCTTTCCTGACGATTATAATAAAATTTTTCACGGATAGCTAAAAAGATAAGATTAGCCATATGATTTACCATGATCTGAAAATCTCTCTGCTGTATGGCATGTTCAATCCGGGGCTTAAGGTCTATTTTAAATACCTTATGAATATCTGCAATACGATCACTGATGCTGTTGGCTTCTGTAGTAACCTTTGACCAGTTGGCTTGTCTTCCGT
>SULG01000151.1 GCA_005524015.1 Candidatus Jettenia ecosi | reverse complement strand
GTAAAAAAGCAAAGCCCATCCGTGTAAAGAAGTGATTTGGATGGGCTTTTGAGGAATAATTCCGGCAGTGACCTACTCTCCCGGCTTTCGCCAGTACCATTGGCGTAAGAGGCTTAACTACCGTGTTCGGAATGGGAACGGGTGTTTCACTCTTACTATGCCCACCGGAACATAAACAACATGTGGTGAACAAATGAATATCTTAACGGTAACAACAGATACTTTTGGATAAGGCAATCAAAAAGAGTCAAGCTTTTTGACGAATTAGTACCAGTCAGCTGAGCACATTACTATGCTTACACCTCTGGCCTATCGACCTCGTAGTCTTCGAGGTGTCTCTCTTCTTTACAGAAAATGATATCTCGTCTTGGAGTAGGCTTCATGCTTATATGCCTTCAGCATTTATCCTTTCCGTACATAGCTACCCAGCGATGCCGTTAGCACGACAACTGGTACACCAGAGGTACGTCCATCCCGGTCCTCTCGTACTAAGGACAGATCTCCTCAAATATCACACACCCACGACAGATAGGGACCGACCTGTCTCACGACGGTCTAAACCCAGCTCGCGTACCGCTTTAATCTGTGAACTCCAGAACCCTTGGGACCTTCTCCAGCCCCAGGATGCGATGAGCCGACATCGAGGTGCCAAACCGCCCCGCCGCTATGGACGCTCGGGGGCGATCAGCCTGTTATCCCCGGAGTACCTTTTATCTGTTGAGCGATGGCGTTTCCACACACAACCACCGGATCACTAGGCCCTGCTTTCACATCTGCTCGACTTATAAGTCTCACAGTCAAGCTTCCTTCTGCCCTTACACTCTTCGTGCGGTTGCCAAGCGCACTGAGGAAGCCTTTGGACTCCTCCGTTACTCTTTGGGAGGAGACCGCCCCAGTCAAACTGCCCACCTATAACTGTCCCAAATCCGGATTCACGGACTTTGGTTAGAATTTTAACATAGTAAGAGTGGTATTTCAACGTCGACTCCATCCTGGCCAGGGCCAGGACTTCTCAGTCTCCCACCTATCCTACGCATACTGTGCCAAAACCCAATAATAGGCTACAGTAAAGGTTCACGGGGTCTTTCCGTCTTGCCGCGGGTACGTGGCATCTTCACCACGACTACAATTTCGCCGAGTCCCTCGTTGAGACAGTACCTAAGTCGTTACGCGATTCATGCACGTCAGTAATTATCTGACAAGGAACTTCGCTACCTTAGGACTCTCATAGTTAGAGCCGCCATTCACCAGCGCTTCGGTTCTGAGCTTCGCATCCTTTCGGACGCTAACCCATCCCCTTAACGTTCTGGCATCGAGCACGCGTCAGTCTCTATACGTTGATTTTAGATCTTAGCAGAGACTTGTGTTTTTAGTAAACAGTCGCCCAGGCCTTTTCACTGCGACCCTGATGTTATCAGGGTACTCCTTTTCCCGAAGTTACGGAGTGATTTTGCCGAGTTCCTTAACGAGGGTTCTCTCGAGCGCCTTGGGATCCTCTCCCCGCCTACCTGTGTCAGTTTTAGTACGAGCACCACACGAACTTGCAAACGAGGCTTTTCTTGGAAGGTGCTCCGGTTACTTATCGGCTTACGCCTACGTACTCACCTTCGATGCCATATGTCCCGGATTTTCCTGAGACAACACCTCCGGCTTGAACAAACCGTGTCTAATAGGTTTGCTAACCTTTACACCTCCGTCCCCCCATGCTCAAATGCTCGTATGGTGGCGCAGGACTATTAACCTGCTATCCATCGTCTACGCCTTTCAGCCTCGACTTAGGTCCCGGCTAACCCTGGGCGGATTTACCTTCCCCAGGAAACCTTAGGCTTGCGGCGAATAAGATTCTCACTTATATTATCGCTACTTATACCGGCATTATCACTTCTACATCGTCCAAGAGTCTTTTCAGTCTCTCTTCAACCTACCGTAGAACGCTCCCCTACCACTTGTAAGATTACGCATAATCTCACAAATCCGAAGCTTCGGTAATAGACTTGAGTCCCGTAATATTTTCGGCGCAAGAATGCTCGATTAGTAAGCTATTACGCACTTTTTAAATGATTGCTGCTTCTAAGCCAACATCCTAACTGTCTTCGCACTCTCACTTCCTTTATCACTTAGTCTATTTTAGGGACCTTAGCTGTCGGTCTGGGTTGTTTCCCTCTTGACCATGAAGTTTATCCCCCACAGTCTGACTCTTATGATACATAGAACGGTATTCGGAGTTTGACAGGATTTGGTAGTCTGGTGGACCCCAAAATCCAATCAGTATCTCTACCCCCGTTCCAGAGTTTCATAAGGCTAGCCCTAAAGCTATTTCGAGGAGAACCAGCTATCACCAAGTTTGATTAGACTTTTACTCCTCCCCTCAGTTCATCGCCTCGCTTTTCAACGCAAGTGCGTTCGGACCTCCACGAACTTTTACATCCGCTTCATCCTGACCAAGGGTAGATCACCTGGTTTCGGGTCTACTATGCACTACCATAATATCGCGCATTTCACACTCGCTTTCGCTACGGCTCCGTCCTTCACAGACTTAACCAAGCAATGCACAGTAAGTCGCCGGTTCATTATGCAAAAGGCACGCGGTCACACTGTATCTTGCGATACATAGTGCTCCCACCGCTCGTAAGTACACGATTTCAGGTTCTATTTCATCCCCCTAACAGGGGTGCTTTTCATCTTTCGCTCGCGCTACTTGTGCGCTATCGGTCGCTAAGAAGTATTTAGCCTTAGAGGATGGACCCCCCTAATTCACACCCGCTTCCACGAGACGGATGTTACTTGGGAAATTGCAAAGAAAGTAAAATTCTTTTCGCTTACAGGACTATCACCTTCTATGGTTAGGCTTTCCTGCACTATTTAGCTAAAAATTTCATTGGTAACTTTCCCGGCAAGCCTTGTCTTGCCGAATGCAATCCCCACGACCCCAGCTGTGCAACACACAAGGGCTTGGCACACAACTGGTTTGGGCTTCTTCCCTTTCGCTCGCCGCTACTGAGGAAATCGAATTTCTTTCTTCTCCTGGAGTTACTGAGATGTTTCACTTCTCTCCGTTCACCTCGATACCCTATGTATTCAGATACCGATACTATGGCATAAACCCATAGTAGGTTTCCCCATTCGGAAATCTCCGGATCAATGCTCGTTTGGCAGCTCCCCGAAGCTTATCGCAGTCTTCCACGTCCTTCATCGTCTCTTAGCGCCTAGACATCCACCATGTACCCTTCTCTAGCTTGACAACTTTTGTAATCATCTTATCCAAAGAGGATCTAATTGCTACCCGTTAAGTATTCACTTTTCAAAGAACAAAATTAGTATTTTACGTATTCTTTAATTACCTTAAATCCTTAATGCCGATTTAAAGTGGTGGAGATGAGCGGGATCGAACCGCCAACCTCTGCCTTGCAAGGGCAGCGCTCTCCCAATTGAGCTACATCCCCCCGCTTCCTAAACCTCATACACCATAATCGGAAGTGGTGGGCCTAAGTGGATTCGAACCACTGACCTTTCCCTTATCAGGGGAATGCTCTAAACCAACTGAGCTATAGGCCCAAAATGGTATCAATTCTTTGGGCCTGCATCTTCCCTTACACCTATCACTGCTTGTCTTAGCTCTGATAATGAAAACGTATTTTATATATAGTAACATAAGAAGCCTTCCACGTGCGAGCTGAATTGAATCAGTTCTTTTTACTCCTTAGAAAGGAGGTGATCCAGCCGCAGGTTCTCCTACGACTACCTTGTTACGACTTAGTCCTCCTCACAAAACACACCTTAGACACTTCCGTCCCTTGCGGGTTAGGCCAGTGGCTTCGGGTGCATCTTGCTTGGGTGGCTTGACGGGCGGTGTGTACAAGGCTCGGGAACATATTCACCGCGGCGTAGCTGATCCGCGATTACTAGCGATTCCTACTTCATGGAGGCGGGTTTCAGCCTCCAATCTGAACTGAGATCGGCTTTATTTGGGTTTCGCTCCATCTTGCGACTTGGCATCCCTTTGTACCGACCATTGTAGCACGTGTGCAGCCCGGGACATAAGGGCCATGATGACTTGACGTCATCCCCACCTTCCTCCGTCTTGACGACAGCAGTCTCTTTAGAGTGCCCAGCTTGACCTGTTGGCAACTAAAGACAAGGGTTTCGCTCGTTGCGGGACTTAACCCAACGTCTCACGACACGAGCTGACGACAGCCATGCAACACCTGTGTTAGCTACGGACTGGATACCGTTCGTTACCCTTTCGGGCTCCTACTTCTACCATGTCAAGCCCCGGTAAGGTTCTTCGCGTTGCATCGAATTAAGCCACATGCTCCACCGCTTGTGCGAGCCCCCGTCAATTCTTTTGAGTTTTAGCCTTGCGGCCGTACTCCCCAGGCGGGGCACTTAACGCGTTAGCTCAGGCAGAGAGATAATCAAAACCCCTCTACCGAGTGCCCATCGTTTACGGCTAGGACTACCGGGGTATCTAATCCCGTTTGCTCCCCTAGCTTTCGCACCTCAGCGTCAGTTACGGGCCAGAGAGTCGCCTTCGCCGCCGATGTTCCTTCTGATATCTACGCATTTCACCGCTCCACCAGAAGTTCCACTCTCCCCTCCCGCACTCGAGCCCTATAGTATCAACTGCCGTTCTTCCGTTGAGCAGAAGGATTTCACAACTGACTTGTAGGGCCGCCTACGTGCTCTTTACGCCCAATAATTCCGAACAACGCTTGCCACCTCTGTATTACCGCGGCTGCTGGCACAGAGTTAGCCGTGGCTTCCTCCGGAGCTAACGTCAAGCAAGGAGACTATTAACCCCCTTACACTTCTTAACTCCCGACAGTGGTTTACAACCCGAAGGCCTTCTTCCCACACGCGGCGTCGCTTCGTCACCCTTCCGGGCATTGCGAAAGATTCTCGACTGCAGCCTCCCGTAGGAGTCTGGGCAGTGTCTCAGTCCCAGTGTGGCCGACCACCCTCTCAGGCCGGCTACCCGTCTTCGCCTTGGTAGGCCTTTACCCTACCAACTAGCTGATAGGACATTGACCCCTCTCTGAGCATGTGGAACCTTTCAGCCCCAAACTTTGACTCTCAATGCCTAAGCACCAAGAGTTTTATCGGGTATTAGCAACCCTTTCGGGAGTCCCTTGCGGAACGTTGTTATCCCCGTCTCATAGGTAGGTTATCAATGCATTACTCACCCTTACGCCACTCGGTTTGTGCCCCTTTCGGAACACTCCCTCGTTCGACTTGCATGCCTAATCCACGCCGCCAGCGTTCGTTCTGAGCCAAGATCATACCCTTCATAATCTATTACCTACTAGAATATAAAGCGCTAAGCATTCGCCTAGCCCTCTTAGCTTACTTCTCGACTCAATTCAACTCACTTCTCGCACGCTTATGACTTCTTATGTTGCCAAAGAACTATT
>SULG01000150.1 GCA_005524015.1 Candidatus Jettenia ecosi | reverse complement strand
TTTAGAAAAGGGGGGAACGAGGGATTTCTCCCTTTTCTAAAGCATCCATCATTATTTCCCCCTTTTCTAAAGGGGGACTAAGGGGGATTATGCATTTCCCCCTTTTCTAAAGGGGGATCAAGGGGGATTATAGGTGGTTTGTTATTCTTCACCGTCTACACATGTTAGCTTAATGCATAGGGCGATAACCCCGCCTGGTTGTCTCTCCTTAACGGCATGGAATAAAACGAACAATATTTTTCGAATCACAAATTACTTTCCTGAGAAGAAAGAGGGTCGTCTCAACCTCTTCCCCGCTATTTTCAATCCCAAGAGAAAACCTGACAGAACAATGCGCCTCTTCTTCAGACAATCCCATCGCAATAAGAACATGCGATGGTTTAGGAGAACCGGAGCGACAAGCAGAGCCTGAAGAAATGGATACACCGTTTTGGTCAAGAGTCAGCACAATTGATTCCCCTCGCATGCCGGGCAAGGTTATATTCAGGGTATTCGGAAGTCTCTCGGTTCTATGCCCGTTTAATATCATTCCAGGAAGTAGTTCCCTTATTCCATCTTCGAGTCTGTCACGCATATTTCTTACCGCATCCATCTGTGCAAGATTTTTCAGAGCAATTTTTGCTGCTTTGCCAAATCCTGCAATTCCCGGTAAATTTTCAGTCCCTGCCCGTAATCCATATTCCTGCTTTCCGCCATGAATAAGGGGTTCCAGGCTTGCCCCGTTTCGTATATAGAGTGCACCGGCGCCTTTCGGACCATGGATTTTATGGCCTGACATCGATAAAAAATCAACCTCAAGGGTTTCCACATCGATCGGGATCTTTCCTATTCCCTGAACACAATCGGTATGAAATAAAGCCCCGTGTTCCCTCGCTATACGCGCAAATTCCTTAACGGGCTGTATTGTCCCGGTCTCGTTGTTTGCGGTCATTATACTTACGAGACAGGTTTTTTCAGTAATCGCATGAGCCAAATCTTCAGGGTTAACCATTCCCGCACGGTCTACGGTAAGATAGGTCACCCTCATACCATTTTTCTCCAGCCATTCACACGTCGCAAGCACCGACGGATGTTCTATCTGTGTCGTTATGATATGGTTTTTATTTCCTTTTATATTCCAAAATGCGACACCTTTTAACACCAGGTTATTCGCTTCTGAGCCACTACCGGTAAAGAGAACGCGCCGGGCTGTACAGTTAATCAATTGTGCAATGCTTCTGCGGGATGCTTCCAGGATACAAGAAGCGTCTTTTCCTTCTTTATAGATGCTCGAAGGGTTTCCGTAACAATCTCCCATAGACCTCGTCATTACTTCAAACACCTCTGAATCAAGCGGTGTTGTGGCATTATGATCAAAATAAATGCGTCTTCTCTTCTCTTTTATCTCTTCTTCAGACACGGCAAGTTCGGCGTATAGTCCATACTCTCCTGAATCTATCTTAACGGATTCCTTCTGCTCGGAAATTTTTCTTACATCACACAAAAGCGCTTTATAAACAGGAAATCCTGAGATAGGATCATAACGCTTAAGATCTGTCAACTCATTGATATTACACTCCTGCCACGCCTTTGGTCCCAGAGGGCCGCCGCCACCCATATTTGCATCTATGGTACCCTGCATGATATCATCGGTAACAAGCGCCCTCATAGGGACCTGGCCGCGTGCTGTTTGGACAGTAACACGATCACCGTCCTTAATATCGCGCTCCCTTGCATCCTGAGTATGTATGGTAACTGTCGGTTCTGGCCGTTCCTTATACAAACCTGGGATCGCATGATGCTGTGAGCGAAAATCTGTGGTTACCCTCGATCCTGAATTAAAAATAAGGGGAAATCTTTTGTTCGTTTCGGGTTGAGAACGGGGACCTTCCCGGGGTTCCGTGTAGACAGGTAACGGATCATAGCCATGCTCTTCAAGTATGGTGGATGCTATTTCAAATTTCCCTGTAGGAGTATCGAATCCTGGTCTTCCATCGGACCGCAATAGTCCTTTCTCCCATTTTTTGTATTGCATCATTACGGTGGGAACCTGTATTGTGCCACCGTTAGCACGCGCATCTTCCAGGGTAAATCCTGACGCTTTTAAAACATGGCGGAGAAGTTCTTCCTCGTTTTGAGGATACAGATACCCATACCCTAAACGGCGCGCAAGTTCTGCCATGATAAAAAAGTCATTCCTGGCCTCTCCCACCGGCTCAACAACCTTTTCCCGTATCCGGAAGACGGGGCCGTATATCATATATGATTCTATTTCATACATAGTCGTACCGGGAAGCACGATATCTGCATAGGCAGCATCCGCAGTAAGCTGGCGGTCTATACAGACAAGGAAATCCAGGGCATGCAAGGTCTCTCTCCAGATCTTTGGCTGCGGCCAGGCGGTTATAAGAGAAGCGCCGAGGATAATGAGGGAACGAATCGGATAGGGCTTTCCCCGTATGACCGCATCAGGAAGGGACATGGGGTGAGATTCTGAACGATACAGGCTATAGACAGGAAACTGATTGCGTCCTATTGTCTTGTGCAGATCGGGATTTGGAATATGGCCATCCCGGTTCAGGGGAAATTGATTCTCCCTCATGGAAAAACAACGCCCACCAGGAACATCGAGCTGTCCGGCAAGCGCCCACAACACATGAGCAGCGCGTATGGCTTGCACTCCGCTATCGTTGTACTCAAGACCACTGTACATAACAGGTGATGCGCCATGCGCCTCAGAGATACGCCTGGCAAGCGATTGAATCTTTTCAGCCGGAACACCCGTAATATCTTCTACAACCTCAGGACTAAAGTGTTGCACGTACCGTGAAAATTCATCAAATCCTCTTGTCCAGTCTCTTACAAATGCCTCATCGTACCGTTCCTCTTTTATAAGGACATTACATATACCAAGGGCAAGCGCTCCGTCAGTGCCTGAACGAACAGGGATCCACTCGGCATCTGTTAACTTTGCTGTCATAGTGCGGCGGGGATCGATTACGATTACCTCCGCGCCACGTTCCCGCGCATTCAGTATTCTCTTAAGATCCAGAGGAGGGCAATCAGTAGCCGGATTTGCTCCCCAGACAATAATAAGCCCGGCATTTTCTATATCCGAGAACATATTGATAAGCATGCCGCCCATGGTTATATGAGGGGCTATCATTGCAAAAGAAACATAACAGAGCGACCCTACGCCCATGGTATTTGGCGAACCAAAAGGAAACAATACGCTGGAAGCTGATGAGACAGCAACTCCCTTCGGTTGATAGATATCACACATCGATAGCTCAAAACTTCCACGGCCGGTATAGAGCGCAGCGGCTTCAGGACCAAAATCTGCCTTAATCCTGTTCAACTTTTCTACGATAGTATCGTAGGCCTGATCCCATGATATCTTCTCAAATTCATACGTACCCTTAGGCCCTTTCCGGCGCATCGGATAGAGAAGTCTGTCCTTCGCATACACAATATCAGCAGAATATTCACCCAGTTTGCAGATAATACCGAGACCTGAGCTTTCGTCAGGCCGCACTTTATCAATTCTTCCTTCTTCGTTGTAAGTAACAACAATCCAACATCCTGCAGGGCAAATACCGCATAGCGCGCGTCTTTCTCTTGCTATCAATTTCTCATTGAAATACATCGTTTTTCCCTGAAATATGTGTAGGTATTCAAATTTTTACCTAATTACAAACTGGCAAATACGGCATGGATTCAGTGAAAAGGTTTCTGATACTTTAGTAAAAGCTGTAGTTGCTCAAAATCAAAATTGGATTGAATTACCAAATGTCGTTCCCCGTATCATGTATGGGGAAAGCTCTTCAAAGGTAGAAATCCATGTATTCGTAGTATCTTCTGGATTCCCACCGGCATTTGTCTGTTCGGAAGTGGAGGCAGGAGTGATACAAGGGATTAAATTCTTCCTGCTCAATTTTCTTATTTTGTTTCGGGCAACTGCCAAAAGCTTATACTGTGAAACAAAAGCAAGCATAAAGGGAAGAAAAATAAAGGCGTATGTTTTCAATTGTCGCATGTAAACCTCATAAATAATACTTAAGAAGTAAATTACTAAACATTTTTGAAATACTGTATACTATCGATAAATAGGTACAATACTATTCCCTATCCATAAGAAAAATATGTTCCAAATGGATAGAAACAGGAAAAAATTCGAAAATTTTATGAAAAGTTTTTCGTACTCTTTTGTTTTACAAAAAACGAGATAATTTTAGTGTATCCTGAAGAGAATAAAAAATGATGTAAACTATTAAGAAATAAGGAGTTTATGCAATGTATATTTCCATAAATATCGGTAAAATGTGCCCCGGATATAGGGAAGGATTATAAGGCCCGCGTTGTAACTCAAATTCAGGAGACAAAGGTATTTGATAATCACTATGGAAAGCATTGTGTAACATGACACAGAGGTGTAACAAAGGAATGTGTGACATGACAAAGAATTGTATGGAATGTTATATCTGACATTCAAGAGGTCCAATTGCTCAGCTATTGGTAACTACTCAGGTAGTTTAAGCAAAAAACACTATATATGTTAAAAAACCCTTGATTTGTAATTTTTGTCTCTATATAGCAGTGCAATATATACTAATTTATGTGATTTTTGCCATTTTTTTCCACATATAGTAGTCATAAAAAACAACCTGAATAGTTACAGCTATTGTTATTTCAGGATTTCATTAACTGAGCAATAAAAACATTAGTTTCTTAAGTCCTTAAAATTACAAAACACACAAAAACCTCTCAAATGTCAGTTATATCATAAAACAAAACAAGTGAATTGTTGATCACAATAATGCAAGTCAGAATGGCTGATATGGTTATAGACCATGAACAACCACAAACAAATAACCCCGTAGGGACTTCCCTTATGTCACCCCTTCGGGGTTGAAGGGCTTTTTTCTGATTTTTCTATAATCATGACATCCCTACGGGATTAGGTAGAGACGCAACATCTTGCGTCCGTACAATCGCAAACATCTTGCGTCTCCAAAACCTTGTGTCTGTACCATGAAATCTGACATACCAGCGTGTATCAAAGCACAAGATATAAGCATCATTCCACCATATGCTGTTCGTTGTGCTTGTTCCCAAACCATGTATAAAAATGGAAGAGAGTATGGAAATAAACAAAGTTGGGGCAAGCAGATGCCGAAAGATGCAATGGTGGATTCACTTCCAGACTGGGTCAAATGAAAACCCCCATTTTCATTCGGGGGGGTACCAACCCATTGGTTGTTAATTTGTTTGTAGCCGTAAAAAGCCGTAAGTGTTTATATATTAGTAAGATATGTAAAACAATGCTTGACTTCCGCGTTTGTCTTTGTTAATATAAGTCATTGTATTGTAATTACTTGCATGTAATTACCAAAAGCTTGTTTTCTCGGGATTACAGAAGCAAGCACCTAATCGTTATGCTAACAAGATAGATTACGGAGGCAAGAGACTTATGGCTTATATTGTGGGAAACAGAAAACAACTATCATTCCTTCCACCAAAAATAGATGACTATGTGGGGAAAGAAGACCCCGTTAGAGTCTATGATGCATTTATAGATAGTCTAGACTTTCAAGAGATGGGAATAATCATAATCAGAAGGGAATGCGGGCAAAAGTACAGGAAATAGTAAAGACGCTGAAGGAGA
>SULG01000149.1 GCA_005524015.1 Candidatus Jettenia ecosi | reverse complement strand
AAAATATATGAAGGTGTTAAAGTATCTTGCAAAAAATATTTTGATATTTTTTGCAAAAATTGTAGCGCCGATCCCTTGTGATCGGTATTTTGGTAGGGGATAAACCACCCACGATCCACATTCCGACTCGTTCGGGTTAGGTATTTGTTTTGTATAAATCAAATATGAAGTAATTATTATGTCACAAAGAATTGAAGACATCGTGGACAATATTTTGAAACTTCTGCTTTATGGAAAAATTGACAGTAACATGAGAAAATGCCGTTTATTACGTTTCCCGTTTGGTGTTATTTATCGTGATAAAAATGAAATTATTGAAATAATGTAACTACTCAGGTAGTTTAAGCAAAAAACACTATATATGTTAAAAAACCCTTGATTTGTAATTTTTGTCTCTATATAGCAGTGCAATATATACTAATTTATGTGATTTTTGTCATTTTTTTCCACATATAGTAGTCATAAAAAACAACCTGAATAGTTACGAAATAATAGCGGTGATGCATCTCAATCGGAAACCCGGTTATTGGAAGTTCAGAATTAACTGAATTTTCCTTGCCTAGCGGAAGAAATTGGGATGGTTGATTTCGTGTCGGTGAATCCATTAAGTGGAACTCATGAAGTGTCTCTCAATCAGGAGAATAAGCTATGCAGCAGTTATCTGATATATTATTTGATGATCTGAGATCAAATAAAACGAAGATGAACCGTCTTTTCGGAGCAGGCCTCCTGTTTGCTCTAATTGCCCATTTCTATGTAGTGGAGCCTTATTTTGAATATAAAAAGCAAGAGCACAGATTAAAAAAATCATTAGACAATAAGAAAATAAAATTTGATCAATTATCAGGTCAGTCTGAACATATTACAAAACTAAGCCAGGATATCAAGACAAATCAGGCTAATATTAAAAACAAGATAAAGAATTTTCCCCAACATCTGAGAGGGATATTGTCAGATATTTGGAAGGTCTTTCTTTCTGAGTCGTCTCCTGACACATCTAACCGATCAACACACATCCGGCAGCTGGCGCCTGTGCAACAATCAATTAATATCCAGAGACCTGCCAAAGAAAGAGAAAAACGGGAAAATGATTCGAATATGCCCTTTCCTGTTCAGCAATCAATGCAAATTCAGCAGCCCAGCTTTATAAAAATCGGGGATTTTTTCTTACCGTCTGATATTACTACATTTAATGATGGTGTACATTGGTATGTTGAGACATGGTTTAATAATTTGCTCAATGAAATTAGGGAAGGAATCGAGGAACCAATCAAGCAGGCAAAAATAACATCAGATATGGTTGGAAATATTGATCTGCAAGATATAACCAAACAAGGAATTAAAAATATTCAAAAGTATATAGATAGAGTCGAAAAAGAAAACCCGAATTTTTGGCGAAGTTATTCGGGGCCAAGGGGTAAGTTAGATGTAGCGCAAGAGCTTCAAAATGAAGTAAAAAAGTCATTTGGATTGCTGGAGGAGAAGGTTTATATGCTCGTTGAAAGGCTAAAAGAAGCTGTAAAAGTGCAAAAAGAAGAATTGGATAAGATAAATAACGATATGGCGAAATTGCAAGATAGCAAGAAAGAACTAGACTCAAGACTTAGTTTGTTAGAATCGCCGTTTGGCCGGATTCCTGCGGATCTTCCAGATCTCATTAAGTTATTTCCTGTTCTTATGGCAGGCTTGATTGTGACTGTTACGGTTACTCTTCAAAAGAGCAAGAGTTTATATTCTGTACTTTGGGAGGAATATAAAAAGAATACTAGCAAGGTTGATTTAAAATTATTTCAGAGGCAGGCAGATTGCTGGTATCTGCCACCTTACCCGAGCCTTTTTCATCCTATAGCCTTAGTAATTCTCATAGCTATCATTATAGGCATTTTCGTTCGTGCTTGTTTCCTTGTCATCTCAGAACCTGAATTATTTACTTCATTGACTGGCGAAGCCCAGTCTTTCAGAAAGAATCTATTTATAGATACCTATATAGCCGGAGCCTTGGCTATACTTGGTTGCTTATGGTTTATTGGGAAGATATTTAAGAGGTAATTGCTTACCGTATGGTAGCGAAAAGAGCACAACTGAAAATGATTATAACAACCATGTATGAACGATGCAGATCAAATTAAGGAGGAGCCTTTTAGTCCCTCCGGAAAGATATAAACCCTAAGGAAAGAAATACTATCAGGAAGGACTAAATGAGGGAACAATAATCAGGAGTGTTTCTCTGTAAGTTGTCTATAGATTTATAAAATCTCATGAGTAAAAGGAGTGATCGTATGTCCTTAGCCTTTGCCAAAAAACTATCCCTGGGTACGGTACACAAAAAAAGGCATGGTGGTGTGCATAGTGATTTGAACAGATCACCTATCAACCACCGCAATCTTCAGGTCTCAACCATACAACGCAAGTCAAACTGCCCCTGCGGCGGAGGGTGTCCGCGTTGCAAGAACAATCACATGATCCAGGCTAAACTTAAGATCAACAAGCCTGGAGATACCTACGAGCAGGAAGCGGACCGAATAGCGGAGACTGTGGTTGAATCCAAAACCTCTCCCCCGTTACAGCGAAAGTGTGCCTGTGCAGAGGGTACGCCGTGCCCTGAGTGCGAGGAAGAGAAAAAAGCGCTGATTCAGCGCAAGACCGAACAATCTTCTGGCATAACGGCCGTCCCCGACAATTTTCTTCAGAACCTTGGTTCGGGACAGTCATTAGACCCGATTAATCGCGCCTTTTTTGAACACCACTTTGGTTATGACTTCAGTCATGTCCGTATTCGCACTAACGATCAGGCCTCTGAATCAGCCCGAGCGGTGAACGCTCTGGCCTATACCGTTGGGCAAGATGTGGTATTTGGCATGGGACAGTATGCGCCGGCTACCGAGGTCGGAAAGAAACTGCTGGGCCATGAGCTGGCGCACGTCGTACAGCAAGGCGGGAAGTCGTTTGAGATCAACAATGCGCGGACCGCCAACTGTGTGCAGCGGGCTGTGGCCGGTGAAGGCACTGCAACCGGCGCCGGGACCAAAGAGTCTGAAGACCCATGCGCGGGCTGGTTTGGCGATCACGAAAGTACGAGTAAGCGATCGGCGGAGCATTATGTCAGGACTGAGTTGCAGGGGGATCGTGGTGTTGTTGAGAAAATAGAATGCGATCTCTTCAATCCCAACACCGGAGCGTTTGCGTGCACAGTGCATTTCACCGATGGCACTCCAATCAGGGTCATCGTGCGCAGAGACGCGATCATCGTTGGTGTTTATCCGCTTCAGACCATGCACCCTCCACCCGACAGGCCGTTGTGCTGGTACGACTACAAATGCCCGGGGCCCAACCGCGATTTGGTTCTGACCAAACGCAAGTGCCAGACATCGAAACCTGCGCAAGGCGCACCGCCCCCGAAAGTGCATGGACCAGAACCGTGAGCACATTTTCTAACTCCACTGCACCTGTTCATTTGACAGGAGAGACATAAAATCTTACGGTCTCAATAGAATCGACGTAGGGCAAGGCTTTAGCCTTGCTTCCCCGCCTGAATATGTGTATGGGGATGGCAACCCTTCATAGGTTATTCAAAAATACAAGCTTACAGGAAAGGACAGGAGGAACCACGGCAGATTCAAATTGCCATTCCCCCGCAGCTTGTCCTCACGAAACTTATCCTCATGAAAATAGGGAGTAAGGAGTGAAGAGTGAGGAGTGGGAATCCAGTCTCCTTTCCTGTTTTCTTACGCCGGCTGGATTCCCGATAAACTTGTCCTCGTGAAAACGGGGAGACGTTCGGGAATGACAGGGAGAACCATCGTTGTGTGAGTGCTAGTGAATGTCTTCAAGGAGTGGTCTTGTTAATCACTACCGGTCAACATGCTCGTAATTATACAAAATATTGACACAAATGAATACGAATGAAAAACGTGTTGAAGAGATTATTTTCTTCGTATAAACTCATGTTCATGAGTAGCTCGTTATATTTTGCCAATGTATAAAATAGTATGGAAAGGAGAAAAGCATTGTATGTCTTTAACCCTTGCCAAAAAGCCATCTCTGGATAATGTTTGTAAACAAAAGTATGGTATTATGCGTGGCGCCTCGAAGCGTCCTCAAACTATTCTCAATGCTTTGCCTGCATCAGTCATACAACGCAAACCGGGTTGCCCCTGCGGCGGAGGTTGTCCGCGCTGCAAGAACAATCTCGCTGTCCGACCTAAGCTTAAGATTAATGAACGAAGGGATACCTATGAGCAGGAAGTGAACCAGATAACTGAACAGACGATACGGATGCCGGACACTACAGTCGTATCAGACAAAAGACTTCGGGCTCATGAGTTAGTACCTGTGGTGCAGCAGAGGAATGGAACGGCAATACAAAGGAAAAAGGATTCGAAAGAGTCTGAGATCGATGAAACAAGATCCTATTCACCGGGTAAAATAGCCGAACAATACCGGGAACTTCCGCCGACGGATCGCGCTGAAATAGATAAAGAGGCGAACAGAATCTTCACAGAACAGACGGGGATTACCCGCAAGCTGGATCCAGAAGATCCGGCTGACCGCCCGTTAATATGGAAATGGCTGCGTATACGGGAGACTGTGGTGGTAAACTATCATTCAAGCCTGGAGTTTCTGGCATTGCGCAGGTATCCGGGCTGTTGGGCAGGGCAGAATTTTTATCTCGATCTTGACCAATCCAGGGCGCCCCGGTGGGTTTACCATACGATCCGTGATCTGGAATATCTCCTCCGCCCTCAGAAAACTATTACCATAGCTGAAAGTACTCTCTATCGGTTCTTTAAACCCCCTGCCGGTGCTAAGGGTACTATAGGTGGACGGCATAAGCCCGGAATGATTCAGAAGATCATTGATAGATTAAGGAAAATGGCAAAGGCGCTGGACAACCCGAAATTATTCCGATGTGTTTCACGGAAAAAATGCGGTGAAGAGAATGCCGATAAAGATCCAGACGCATTCGCATATGCGGGGGCAGGCACAACAATTTCGATATGTCCCAATTTTTTCAATCAATCATTGACTGAACAGATAAGCACACTTATTCATGAATCGGCCCATCATATCGGGTTAATGAGAAATGTAATCAACAGGGATGCGGTTATAAACCTGAGTCTACGTCAGGCTCTTACTAATGCGGAATCGTATGCGCTCCTGGTAATTGAAAATTTTGAAGGCCCTCCTTTGCCGCCGTCTCCCGAACCTCCGGCGCCGCTTACGGAAAAGTGGAGTCCGGCTTATATGTCCTCGGAAGTGTATTTCAGCAAGCCCGTAAAGGGGCTTTTCTACGAGGGCAAGGGCCGTAGGAAATACTTATCGGATAAAAATCCTACCTTTGCAGCCGAAAACAAGCCAATCCGTTTTGCTGGCCAGATCCGGTTCTCTGTCGACACGGAAGATATGCCGTTGCCTCCCGCTGAGGCGATACCCAAGGCATCTGTTCAAATCCTCTTTACCGATGAAAAGGATCTGACGAGTGGAAGATACGTGCATAACGATCCAAAGCCGGAATACATGGAACCCGGACTTCCGCTTCTCGTATCGTTTCCGCCTGATTTTGATTTTACCGAAACTAAAAATGGTAAATTGAGATTTACCTTCTGGTTGGGTGGGCCTGATTTTTACGCCTTATACGATGACACCGTGTATGTTAAACCAAATAGCAAGAGTGAATTTTAATGTGCTGGTTCATGGATAAAGTCAGAAAATAAGATTTTCTCATTTCAGTATTTGGCAATAAATTATATGATTACTATCAGGTGCGTAAGTCTCGCTTTCCATGATTTGATGTAACTACTCAGGTAGTTTAAGCAAAAAACACTATATATGTTAAAAAACCCTTGATTTGTAATTTTTGTCTCTATATAGCAGTGCAATATATACTAATTTATGTGATTTTTGCCATTTTTTTCCACATATAGTAGTCATAAAAAACAACCTGAATAGTTACGATTTGATACAGTTATGGGAAAATGAGAACAATGTATTATTTTTGAACGATATAATTGAAATGCTAATACC
>SULG01000148.1 GCA_005524015.1 Candidatus Jettenia ecosi | reverse complement strand
AATATTTAATTTACCCACACCAGAACCTTTAACGGTAATTAATATTTGGTTCTTATCGGAAAAAACCTTTGGCTTTGTAGTCCACCTTGACACAGTTGGATTGATACTTCCAAAATCAGATGGGCCAGTAATATAAGGAAATCCTTCTCCTCTAGAATTACAATCACCTACCTCAATATGTTGTCCAGAAATCAAGTTGATAACTTCGCCGTATCTACACCACACCCATCCCTCCGGCAAGTCAAACGATTTTTCTTCTTCACTGCTGGGGGGCAGAACTTTCTCATTCTTTGTGATCTTTGTGTTCTTCGTGAGATGTTCTTTTTCGGCTTTGATCTTCTCAAACAATTTTGAGGCGTGATTATCTCCACTGATAAGATAAGGATGCTCATTCCGCCATTTAACCGTCAGTTTTCCTTCAATGGCTTCCTGCGATATTCGCTGGCGAAGTTTTCCAAGAAGGTCTAATTGGACATACAATTCATTCAGAAAATCTTCGTGCTCATTAGAAATGCTGTCAATTTTACCTAAAATCTTTTTCTGCTCTACTAAAGGCGGGAGCGGAACTTCGATATTTGAAATAGCTGCCATAGATAAGGACACATTAGCTGCCCCCCTCATTAAAGGCACAAGAACCCGATCTTTATTCTTTTGGAGGTAAACATGAAGATACCGAGCATCCAACATCGTTTCATCTCGAGGCACAACTGCGGATAGTATTGAACCAAGAGCAAATTTGCCTTCTTGATAATGGACATAATTTAGTGTTTTCTTGCCATGCCCGGTTGACGACACCAAAGGGATACACACGGCTTTAGTATTAAATTGATAATCTCTTGATGTTTTTCGTTCAGCTCCTGTTGTAACTAACGGATAATCACCTGATAGTGCCTTTGCCAGGCCAGTAACACCTTTTTCAACAGTACAAACATCTCCAATTTTTACGCGTTTCCACTCACCCATTTTTCCGCCCCTTTTTCTTCGGAAGGTGTTTTGCCGCTTCCTGTTCTATCATTTTGAAAGCCTCATCATCGGCAAGCGTTTCTGCCTCAGCTTCACTCTTCAAACGATTTTTATTAAAAACCTCATAATGTTCCAAAGCCAGTGCGTCAGCAACCTCTTTGGTTACGGTTCCGGCATGCTCAAGGATATCACGTTCATTAAACTTGAGAAATGCGTCAAGCTTTTTGCGCCAGTCGCGCATGAAGACCTGTCGGTGGCGTCTCGCCTGGTCTTCAGCATAATCAAGGTACATGGTCACGATTCTGTTAAGCTGTTCCATTTCTTTCTCGTTGAGGTAATTCTTGGCAATGGTTACATCGCCCTGACGCACATAGTGAAGCCCTTGACTAAGTATTCATTAAGCCGTTCCGTAGCCCAACGCCTGAACTGTGTTCCCCGATCAGATCGAACACGGTAGCCGATAGCCAGTATCATTTCCAGATTGAAGAAATCGACATGTCGTGATACCTGACGGGACCCTTCGTTTTGAACTATTAGGAATTTCCGAATAGTTGCCTGAGGAGCAAGTTCTCCTTCGTCTAAGATATTCTTAATATGCTCATTAATGGTAGGTACCGCTACTTGAAACAGTTCGGCCATCATTTTTTGAGTCAACCAGACAGTCTCGTTTTCAAGACGGACTTCAAGCTTTGTTTTACCGTCTTCTGTCTGATAAAGAATAATTTCAGATTTGCTTTTATTTTCATCCATTGCTAATCTCCCACTTTTGAACTGTCAAGTATTCCTTGACAACTGAAACAGGTTAAAATTTTCCTTTCAGGCGTTTTTTAACTCTTTTTTCAGCTTTTCCAGAAGCTCGTCGCTTTTACGAAATGACTCGTGAAGCATCGTCACCAGTTCCACACTTGAATACGCGTGTTTTTCTTCAGGTGTGTGTGGATTTTTTATGTCGAGGTTATAGCCATTTGCAACAACCGTATCAAGAGAGACCTTCCATGCCTGCTCATTCTCTTTTCGCTTCTTCCACCACTTCTTAAGAGCATCAAACTCGCTTTTCTGGATGGGCTTCGTTTTGCTATATGCCTTGACACCTTCGGGCAGTTTGTGTTCCCAATACCAGACTTCTTTAGTCGGCTTGCCTTTTTCAAAGAAAAGCAGGTTCGTGGCAACGCTGGCATACGGCTGAAAGACTGAATTTGGCAACCGCACAATAGTGTGCAGATTGCAGTTTTCCAATAAATGCTGGCGAATACGCTGTTTGACGCCGTCGCCGGTCAGCGATCCATCCGGCAGAACAATACCGGCACGGCCTCCGTCTTTCAGATACCGAACCATGAGCATTAAGAACAAATCCGCGCTTTCCGTTGTGCGAAAGTTTTGGGGAAAGTTAGTCTCTGCCCCGTCGGTAACCGAGGCGCCAAAAGGCGGATTGGCAAGGATGACATCCACCCTGTCTTTTTGTCGGATTGAGGTATATTCTCGGTTTAAGCTATCGGTATAATCTACATTCGGCACTTCAATATCGTGCAAGATCAAATTGGTTACACAGAGCATGAAGGGAAGTGGTTTAAATTCCATACCGTGAATGTTTTTTTCAAGTGATCTAAGATCTTCAACGCCTTTGATATCCTGTTTACGAATATTTTCTATAGCGCTAGTTAAGAATCCGCCGGTACCGCAGGCAGGGTCCAGCACTTTTTCTCCCAAGCGTGGATTAATCATTTCCGTGATAAACTCTGTCAAGGCACGGGGAGTATAAAATTCCCCATAATTTCCTGCGTTTTGAAGATCACGCAAGATCGTTTCGTAAATGTCACCAAAGACATGACGGTCTTCCGAACTATTAAAATCGATTTGGTTTAATTCATTGAGCACTTGACGGATAATAGTTCCGTTCTTCATGTAGTTATTGGTGCCGTCAAATATCTCGCGGATAATGAGGGCGCGTTTATTGCCGGAGCTCGTGTCGAGGTTTTTGAGTTGGGGAATCAATTTTCCATCAATAAACTCTTTCAGTTCATCGCCGGTCATGCCTTCATCGTCAGCCGCCCAATTACGCCATTGCAATTTCTCTGGCATTTGAGACTGATCATCCAACCCAACTGTTCAATACGCTGTGCATCTCCGGACACACCTGGATCCTTGCGCATAATGTTCTGTAATATTTTTATAATATTCCCGATATTTTTCAATTTATTCCTCTCACAAAGTACACAGAGCTCACAAAGTTCTATATGGTTCCATTGATAACTCGCCGAATACCATTCTTTAGTAAAATTTCATTAAAATTGATGAGTAATCCCAATTTCTTATTTGAAAGACGTATATAGGTAAGAAGTTGTTTCAAATGAATATCTTCAATTTGTTTAACCGATTTTAACTCTATAAAAACGCTATCATTTACGACGATATCTGCCCGATATCCTTCATCTATGATTATTCCCTCATAATTTATTGAAATACTTTTTTGCACATCTGCTTTATAACCATTTCTGCTCAGCTCAAAAACAAGCGCTTTTTCATACGCGGATTCTAGCAGACCTGGGCCCAAGGCAGAATGAACCTTAATAGCCAACCCAATAATTTTTTCACTTAATTCATTTTCATTCATTTTTTCTTCATGAGCTTTGTGTTCTTTGTGAGAACTCTTTACGCTGCTGTGTATAGTTCATGCTCCAGTTCTTTAATAACATGAAGTACTGATCTCTCCCGCCGAAAATCTGCACGATTTCCGTGGGTGTCCCGATTTGATTAAACGGTTCTATTCTCAAAATTGCAAAGTCTTCTATATTTTCAATGCCCTCATCTGCATATTTATCCAGCAGAGCGTCAATTACCATTCGGGCTTTTTCGCCATATTTAGTAAAGAAATTCCGTTTTTTAACCTGTTCTGCCCTTTCTCTGCGGGTAAGCGCCGGCTTATCCCAGGCAATGTGGCAAATGAGATCGAAGACGTCCAAATCCTTCTTTACCTCTACCATTAGGTTTTCCAGAATAACTCCGTGAGATTCCAATTTCTCGATAACGGCTTTCTTTTTATGAGTGCCGTTCCATCGGGCAAGAAAATTATCGAGGGATTGAAACTCCTGCAAGATGCCCTTCTTTGTGTAATCTTTAAGGCTTTCGATGATAAGTTTTCCGTTTCCATCCAAATGTTGAACCCGTTCGTTTAACACTGAAACATCCACTCCGGCCACATACACCTTCTGCCGGGGCTCGGACACAATTGAATCGCCTTGAATAATTTCCGGTTGTGTGGGGTATTCATCCGATTCCTTTTTCTCAAAATCCACAGGCTGACCGGTTTCCGGATCAATGATCTCCTGATCTTCTTCGGGATGAATGTCTTGGTCCGTTAATTCCTGTTCACCCTTAACTTCCTTGATCATAACTGGGTAGCCGTCAAAAGCCGGATCTGCGAAAAGATCCGTCACATTGCGAAAGTCCATAATGGCAAAGAACGTTTTGTCATAATCTTCGTTAATACGGGTCCCGCGTCCGATGATCTGTTTAAACTCGGTCATTGATTTAATATTTGAATCAAGCACGATCAATTTGCAGGTCTGCGCGTCAACGCCGGTGGTCATCAATTTCGATGTGGCAGCGATAACCGGATAACACTCCTCAGGGTTTATAAAATTGTCTACTTCGCGCTTGCCTTGTTCATCGTCGCCGGTGATACGCATGACATATTTATAGTTTTCCCGAACCAAATCGGCGTTTTCGTTGGCGATAGCCTGCCTCATTCGTTCGGCATGCTCTATATCCACACAAAAAATTATCGTTTTATCGAATCGGTTTGTTTTCCGTAAGTATTCAGACATCTTTTTGGCTACAAGTTTCGTCCGTTCATCGATCACAAGGTTTTTATCAAAATCCCTGGTGTTATAAATGCGGTCATCAACCTCGTTGCCGTCTTTATCTTTCTTGCCAGATTCCGGACGCCAGCCTTCAAGATCGGTGTTGAATCCAACCCGAATAACTTTATAGGGCGCCAGGAATCCATCCTCGATACCTTGTTTAAGCGTGTAAGTATAAATCGGATCACCAAAGTATTCGATATTGGATATTTCTCTTGTTTCCCTTGGCGTTGCGGTAAGACCGATCTGAGTAGCAGAACTGAAATACTTAAGGATTTCTCGCCATGCGCTGTCGGCATCTGCGCTCCCGCGATGACACTCATCAACAAACACAAGATCAAAAAAGTCCCGGCTGAACTCTTTGTATGCGTCTTTATCCTCGTTATAGTTCGTTAACCCTTGATAAAGGGCAAGGTATATCTCAAAGGCCTTATCAATCTTCTTCTTTTTTATGACAGTCATACGGTCTTTAAAGTGCTTAAAATCATTGCGCCTGGTTTGATCAATGAGCACATTGCGATCGGCTAAAAAGAGAATCCGTTTTTTGCGTCCATTCTTCCAAAGACGATAAATAATCTGAAAAGCTGTATAGGTCTTTCCCGTTCCGGTAGCCATTACAAGAAGAATTCTATTCTGCCCGCGAGCGATGGCTTCCACGGTTCGGTTAATGGCTATCTGCTGATAATAACGGGGTGTCCGCCCCGATCCGTCAAAGAAGTAATCAAAAGATGCGATCTCTTCCTGTTCGGGCGTTTCAATCTTCTTATACCTTTTATACATCTTCCAAAGATCATCGGAAGAAGGGAACGCGTCTAAAGACAATTCTTTTTCGATTTGTACGGAGAAACCAGAGCGATCGTGTTGAACAAAGCCATCACCATTTGAGCTGAAAGCAACCGGAATATCAAGTATCTCTGCATAGCCTAACGCCTGCTGTAATCCGGCTCCTAAGGAATGATTGTTGTCCTTTACTTCAATAACAGCGATAGGAATATTCGGCTTAAGGTAGAGAATAAAATCAGCACGCTTTCTTTCGCCCCGGGCAGTCTTGTTGCCTTTGACAAAAATACGGCCGTCGGTAAAGAAGACCTCTTCACGGACTTGCTTCTCAACATCCCATCCGGACTTTATCAGCGCGGGCAAGATGAACTGCGTGCATATATCTCTTTCTGACAAATCTTTTTTATTACTCATTCGTTTTCCGATCCCGTTTTTTCTTA
>SULG01000147.1 GCA_005524015.1 Candidatus Jettenia ecosi | reverse complement strand
GGGGTATGCACTACCGGCAAAAACGGGAGATGGATTGTGCGAGTGGTGGAAAAAGAAGGACTAAAGGAGCGGCTTGAAGAAATATACCGCGAGGAAGAAAGCCAGAGAATTTATACATTATGCAAAGTTCATTTGACCCAGTCTGGAAGCGAATCCACCAAAGGGATAAATTTCAGGCATGGATATGAACTTTGCAGACAGCCTCTTAGCATTTTTACAACTCCCTTAATAAAGCTTTTTGAGGGGAATTTTACTGCAGGATGCTTACCTTAATGACATTGGTTTGAAATTCCTATACAAAAATTAGGTTGCCTGTGGCAACGACTCTGCCTTACTCTGTCATTCCCGTGTAAACGGGAATCCAGACATACCTCAAAAACGTCTGGATTCCCACTTGCGTGGGAATGACATGATAATAGCGAATTACTTTGAAATTCCTGCACATTAAATTTAAAAAATCTTCTTAATTTCACTCCCCTCAATAATTATATCCTTCTTGACAAGAGAACATATTTACTATTTATTGGAGAAATAGTAATGCAACGTATGAACTGATTTTGGAGGAAAAAAATATGGAAAACAAACATCAAATCAACCTTAACATCTGGAGCGATTATGTGTGTCCCTTCTGTTATCTCGAGGAACCTATTTTAAATCAGATTAAAAAAGAGTACGCCGATACGATCCATCAGGAATGGCGGGCTTTTGAACTCAGGCCCGATCCTGTTCCTGTCCTTGATCCCCAAGGTGAGTATCTCAAAACTACCTGGGAACGCGCCGTCTATCCTATGGCTCAGATGCGGGGCATGGCGCTACGGCTTCCGCCTGTACAACCCCGGAGCCGCAAAGCGCTGGAAGCGGCAAAGTTTGCCCGTGCAAAAACACACTTTGAGGCTATGAACCACGAAATTTTTCGCGCCTTTTTTGAAGACGGATCAGATTTGAGCGATATAAACGTTCTGCTTGATATTGGAGCATCGGTAGGGTTAGACCGTGATGAACTCCGTAAAGCTCTGGAGACAGACCAATATACAGAGCATGTTCTGAAAGATGAAAAACTCGCCCGGGATTTGAAAATTACTGCAGTGCCAACGATCCTCATCAGCCGGTTAGATCAGCCATTGGAGCAGGCAATTGTGCTTACTGGCGCCCAACCATACAAGATTATCCGCACCAACATTGAACATCTGATGTATGAAGAAGCATCAAAAGGCACAGAATAAACAACTTTTCACAAGCATTCGATACAACCAATTCTTTGCCATGAGCTTTGTGTTGTGAAGAGCGAGATTACTTAGGCGCAAGCTTTTTGAAAAGTTTTTCCAGAAACTCAAAAGTATCTATCGGGTGGATCTCGATTTTGCAAAAGTCGTGAAGCGGAGACAGTAATTCATACAACTTTGTAGCAGTATCTACATCAAGAAGAAAAAAGCAGCCGCGCGCATCAACAAAGACACCGCCTTCTATCATGTTGCCAGATGTACATATCTGCCGGACTTTTTCTCCAAACACTTGCCGAACACGCAATACCTCATCCTCGCGGGTAATTGTATCAAATGCCTTTGCCGTTACAAGAAATCTCATGCTTATTACCTCCCCGTATTGTTTCATTAATACTGTTGGATTATAGGTAGAGGCGAACCTTGTGTTCGCCCACCTTTTGTGCAAATTCACAATCGGTATGTTTTCCATAACCAGGGAGAACATAAGGTTCGCCCCTACCTCGGTTTTGCACCATATTTTGAGTAGTTACACATTTCGCGCCTTATTTTGGACCTTTAGAGACCGGACGGTTAGGATCTGTAATCCAATCACTCCATGAACCGGCATACAGACGGGCATCTCCCAAACCAGCATACGCTAAGGCAAGAAGATTGTGCGATGCCGTAACACCGGAACCACAATAAAAAACTGCACGTTCAGGTGGCACATTACCCAGGAGAGTTTGAAAGCGGGCTTTTAACTCTTCCGGTGAAAGAAACATACCTTCCGGATTCAGATTATCAGCAAATGGGGCAGATATTGCACCGGGAATATGACCAGCTATCGGATCAACTGTTTCGTTTTCGCCGCGATAGCGGTCAGCACTCCGGGAGTCCAGTAAGCGAAAATCAGGATTATTCAATATACGTAAGACATCGTTGGCATTAAAGAGGAGTTCATTCCGAATTCGGGGGGCAAAAGTGCTAAACTTCCTATCCTCTACACCACTTTTTACCGGATAATTATTCTTTATCCACTGTTGCCAGCCTCCGTTTAAGACCGCAGCATTATTGTGACCTACCCAGCTTAGCATCCACCATAGCCGCGCTGCTATTGAGCCACCTTTGTCATCATATGCTACCACCTGGACATTGGAATCTATCCCACACTTTGATAAAGTTTGAACGAATGTTTTTATGTTTGGTAATGGATGACGGCCCGTTTTACCCGGAATAATCTCGCCTGATAAGTCCTCATTCAGATGAGCATAGATTGCGCCGGGGATATGGGACTGAACGTAATCCTTACGGCCACGCTCAGGATTGTCCAATGAGAAACGGCAATCAATAATAACCCAATCCGGATTGGTAATGTGGTTAACCAGTTCTGAAGCTAATATAATGGTCGTATAAAACATACAAGTATCTCCCAAGAAAGGTGTTTGAATACCATGAGCGGTAGGAAATATAAAAAGAAGGTTATTATAATACCTTGAAACGGATGAAAACCCAATCCAATTCGCTACATTTTATTCCTGTTGCGCCAGAAACTATTTTGCACTATAGTAGGGGCAGGTTTCAAACCTGCTCCTACCCATGAAAACATAGAATCGATGTAGGGCAAGGCTTTACAGGTTGTCCGAGAATGCAATTGTAGTCTTTAGTATATACTATATATTGTTTAAATTCTAACGATTGATCAATATACAGTATAGCTTTTGACCTGCAAAGTAATTCTCGGACAGCCTGTTTAGCCTTGCAAAAGTGCAAACCTGAAGGTTTGCCCTGCATTTTCTCATGAAACGAAAGAGGAAAAAATGATCAAGACAACCGAAATTGCGCCGGATATATATTGTATCTCAATTTACACACCAGAGTTCAACCTGCAATTTAACCAGTTCATTGTTAAAGATAATGAACCTTTACTCTATCATACTGGCATGAGGCGTATGTTTCCGGCCATACATGAAACACTATCAAAAATCATTAACCCATCGCAGATCCGATGGATCGGTTTCAGTCATTTTGAGGCTGATGAATGCGGCTCTCTTAACGAATGGCTCAAAGTAGCGCCGTCGGCACAGGCATTCTGCAGCACAGTAGGCACACTGGTAAACCTGAGCGACTACGCAGATCGGCCTTCCCGCGGAATGGCAAAGGACGAAGTAGTAAGCACAGGAAAATACCGTTTTCGTTTCCTGCCAACGCCACACTTGCCGCACGGATGGGATGCAGGCATGTTATTTGAAGAAACGAACCAAATACTCTTCTGTTCAGATTTATTCCTTCAGACTGGGAATGTTGAGGCCGTGACAGGGTCCGATATAATTGATCGGGTAAGGGATGCCCTGATTAAATCTCAAACAGGACCACTGATGGGCGCTATACCGTATACCACAAAGACGGAACAGTTACTCCGGGAAATGGCTGCCCTGAAGCCCAAAATGCTTGCGACCATGCATGGTTCAGCTTTTGTAGGCGAAGGCGAACGCACCATTCTTGACTTAACACTTTTAATAAAAGAAGTACTGGGAGGGCGCTAGAGGATACTTATTTTTGTTGACCTGAATCATCACGGATCATCACATAGTGATCAATATTAGCTTCTTTGAAGACATCTCCAACAATCACGAATCCATGTTTTCGATAAAAGCCCGTAAGATAGGCCTGGGCATGTACCTTAAATTTCCTGAAGCCTTGTTCCCTGGCAACTGATATCATAAATTCTGTTAATCTATGCCCAAAATTTTTTCTCCGGTATGCTTTCCGTATTGCAACACGCTCTAGTTTCGCATATTCTTCACATGCACGTATACGGCCTGATGCAAAAGGTTCTCCGTTTTTTTCTCCTAAAATATGTATTGCAGAGTAATCATAGGTATCGCGTTCTATCAAATACGGAATCTTTTGTTCCTCAAGAAAAACAATACCGCGCACAATGAATACCTTAACCAGATCGTTCAGGTCTGTCACTACTTTAAACATTTTTGAATGTATCTTTTCCCGTCCGAAGTTGTTTTGGACTTACCTCCCTCCTCATCCGATGGGATCAGCACCTGAGCTGTAGGGCGACCCTTTAGGGTTGCCTTCCCCGATCACCTGTTCATGCGCGGAAGCAAGGCTAAAGCCTTGCCCTACATCTTTAAAGCATCATGGAACAAAGTTGGTGGTGAGTAAACGGTCATTCCCTGTCATACCTATGCGATCTGGTAACATTACTGAGATTTTTTCTAATCCATGTCAATACGAGGGGAAACCTATTCGTTATACGAGCCAGGATTACGAGTAAACGATTTTTCAATCCTGGAATATATACCCCCTGATTTTTCCGCAAGGCCTTCAGAGACTTTGATGCAACTTCTTCTGCCGACATCCAGAATACTTTAGGAATTCGGGAACGATTAAAGTTAACAAACTCTGGCGTGCTGTGAAAGTCGGTATTCGTAAAACCCGGACACAGGGCCTGAACCCTGACACCAGTACCTGTCAATTCGGTTTGTAATGCCTCTGAAAAGGTAATGAGATAAGCCTTGGTAGCTGAGTAAGTGACACTACCCGGAATAGGTTTAAAGGCGCCAATTGAAGAAACATTAATAATAGATCCATCACGGCGCATCACCATTCCTGGTAAAGCAGCTCTGCAGAAACGCACACTAGCTATGATATGAACATGTATCATATCAATCTGTTTCGCTAAACCAATCTCAACAAAATTATCTGATGTACCGAAACCTGCATTATTAATAAGGGTATCTAGAACTTCAATTTCGGCAATACGGTTTTCAACGCGCTCAATATCAACAGGATTGGATAAATCAGCAGTCAGGATTTCAACAGTAATAAAGTGATGGTGTTGCAAAGTGGCGGCCAGGGCTGCTAATCGCTCTTTTTGTTTATCAACAAGAATAAGATTTTTCTTTTTCTTGGCCAATTGATGGGCAAAGGCCGCACCAATCCCACCGGAAGCTCCCGTTATAAAGGCTGTTCCTGGTTTATACATACTCATAGCTTACACCTCCAGCCTGCGGTCTTATATATTTGATATTTTGCAATTACTTAAATCGTGGGTTTTCTCTTGTTTACTGACAGGTAATCATGGTTAGCCTTCGGAATAAGGAGCAGACCTTCGTATCCGTTTGACCTCGCCGCGACGGCGTTTCGTATTTAACCTGCGCCTCTTCGATGCAGATGTCGGCTTTGTCTTACCACGGAGTTTTGGTTTTTCTGCTGCCTTGCGGATTAACTCAGCGAACCGGTTCATTGCATCCTGACGGTTTTTTTCCTGAGTACGAAACCTCCGGGCATTGATAATAAGTATGCCGCCTTCAGTAATTCTCTTGCCAGCCAGATGAATAAGACGATTACGAACATCATCAGGCAGCGAAGGAGATTTGCCTGCATCAAACCGAAGTTGCACAGCCGTGGCAACCTTATTGACATTCTGGCCGCCGGGTCCTGAAGCACGAATAAACTCACATTGGATTTCACTCTCATTGATGGTAATGGTGCGTGTGATATACATCATGGCGACACTGTATCATTACTTATGCTTTAAATCTACTGTTAAAACAGAATTGATAATGTTAATCCCTGTTTTTTTCAGGAATATAATGAAGCCTTCGGCGACTTTTTTATAACACCGGCGTAGGGGTGAACCTTGTGTTCTCCCAAACGGAAAACAAATACAAACGTTTTGAGTCTACAAGGCAAGAGTGAACACAAGTAGGGGCAGGTTTTAAACCTGCCTCAACAGAACATTGGAATTTCCTAAACGCTTACATTAGGTTGGGTTTTAAAAAGACAAAGCCCAACGACTGTTCTTTTTTACACACCCCTAAATCCCCTCCCAGTAGGGGACTTTTATACTCCCCTCTTGAGAGGGGTTAGGGGTGTGTTAATGGCATAACGAAAAACTTTGAAATTCCTAAACATCAAGATGTAGGGCAGGGCTTTAG
>SULG01000146.1 GCA_005524015.1 Candidatus Jettenia ecosi | reverse complement strand
GAGGAAAGGGTGCAAGGGGGTTGTCTTTCAGCGCCATATGCCGTGTATCTAAAAAGTAGCCGAAGGCCTAATTTAAGTAACTTCTCTCACGGTAATTGATAAGATTCCCCGTACAGAAATGATACAAGATAACACTTGATTACCGATGCTTATCGCCGTATAATCTGGCAATCATAATTATTATAATTCCATAATACTACAATACTTACTTCTCTACAAAATTACCAATACCCATGCGTCCACATTGGCTAAAAACAAAATTACCTACCGGTAAAAATTTTCATGACATAAAAGGTATTTTACGGGAAAAACAGCTCCATACGGTTTGTGAACAAGCCCTATGTCCAAATATCGGTGAATGTTTTGAACAGCGAACTGCGACGTTTTTAATCCTTGGCGATACCTGTGCCAGACGGTGTGGATTTTGTGCTGTAAAGAAAGGGGATCCCGCGGGAATAGATAAAGGCGAACCTCTTCGGATTGCAGAGGCTGTTAAGGAAATGGGGCTAACATATGTGGTAGTTACTTCTGTGACAAGAGACGATCTTTCTGACGGCGGCGCATCGGTTTATGCAGAAACTATTTATCATATCCGGAAGTATATTGAAAACTGTAAAATAGAAGTTTTAATACCCGATTTTGGAGGGTCTTTAAAGGCGCTGGAGATAGTAATTCATGCAAGACCTGATGTAATAAATCATAATATAGAAACGGTGCCTCGTCTTTATTCAAAAGTAAGACCTGTGGCAGATTATGCGCGTTCCCTGAAGTTATTGAAACATGTGCATGAGAAAAATCCGTTCCTGATAACAAAATCAGGATTGATGTTAGGTCTGGGTGAAGAATGGAACGAAATAATCGAGGTTATGCAGGACATAAGAAATGCCGGTTGCGATCTTCTCACCTTAGGACAGTATTTAAGCCCAACGAGAAATGCCCTGCAAATTCAGCGCTATTATACCCCGGAAGAATTTGAAATATTGAAACGGGAAGGTATCTGTATGGGATTTACCTATGTGGAATCAGGACCACTCGTGCGGAGTTCCTACCACGCACAGAGGCAAACAGACTACGTCTTTATCTGATGAAATAAAACGGTACGTGGACGGTGAACCGGAGGAATTTGTGATTACAACCTCATGTTGTTTACAAGGAGTGAAAAAGGAGTAAAAATGCTCAGGAAACAAAGCTACTACAGGAGTAACAGGCTGATTTTAGCTACTCTTTCAGGTATCAGCATATTAATAATAATCTTTTACCCTTCTTATGCTGTATATGCAGAAACGCCTTTGCAGTTATTTCAGAAAAAACTGAATTTTATCTGGCTCATTGTTTCTGCCAGTATGGTCTTTTTCATGCAAGTCGGGTTTACTGCCTTCGAGGCTGGCTCTGTGCAGGCTAAAAATGCAATAAGTGTTGCAGTAAAGAATATACTGGACTTTCTCGTAAGCGCCATAATGTACTTTTTACTCGGTTTTGGAATAATGTTTGGCGCAAGTTATAAAGGGTATTTAGGAACAAATAATTTTTTATTTTTCGGTATCGATACCCACCTGACTTCTCTGGGATATGCCTTTGTATTCTTCCAACTGGTATTTGCAAGTACTGCAGCTATTATTACATCCGGCGCCTTCTCAGAAAGGGCGAAACTTTCCATGCATGTCTGCACCACCATTTTTGTCGTAAGCTTCATTTATCCTGTTTTTGGTCACTGGGCATGGGGGCATTTATTTCACCACAACCAATTTGGCTGGCTTGGGAAGTTGGGGTTTATCGACTTTGCAGGCTCTACCGTAGTTCACTCTATAAGTGGATGGGTAGCATTGTCCGGAGCAATTATGCTGGGACCAAGGATGGGAAAATTTAATCCGGACGGCACTGCAAACAGGATGTACGGACACAATCTGCCTCTGGCTACCATAGGCACATTTTTCCTCTGGTTTGGCTGGTTTGGATTTAACGGCGGGGCTATTTTACAGGTGGATACCAGTATCGGGTTAGTAATCATCAACACAACCCTTGCAGGCGCAGTTGCAGGTGTTTGCGCTGTCGTTTTTGGAAGACTGAAAAACAAGAGATTAGATGCGGCGGAGATACTCCTGGGGATTATGGGTGGATTAGTTGCCATTGCCGCCGGATCGAGCAGGGTGAGTTCCCTCTATGCATGCGTTGTGGGATTCTGCGCAGGAATTATTGCAATATTAGCAAAGGATTTTGTTGAGAGGGTGTTAAAGGTGGACGATCCTGTCGGCGCTGTTTCCGTCCATGGTTTTTGCGGCGCCTGGGGCACGTTAGCCGTAAGTCTGTTTACACCCGCATCCGCATTCTCTATAACAAATTCCAACCGGCTTCTGCAGGCAGGTGTTCAATGTTTAGGAATTATCACGGGATTTGTCTGGGCCTTTTCGATGGGTCTTTTACTTTTCTGGTGCCTAAAAAAATTTGTTGGCATCCGGATCAGTAAGGAAGAAGAGGTAAAAGGACTGAATATCAGTGAGTATGCAGATGTTACTTCATGGCTTGACTTTGTAAAAATCTCGAAAGTCCAGGACCTGAATGCTGCATTACAGGACAAAATAAAAGAAAGAACAAGAGAGCTTGAACATATAAAGGAACATCTCGAAGAGGATGTAAAGAATCGAACACACGAATTAGAAGCATCGCGGGACGAACTGAAGAAAAAAGTAGAGCAATTAGAAAATTTTGCCAAAGTTGCTATCGGAAGAGAACTCAAGATGAAAAAGATGGAAGAAGAACTGAAGACATTAAAACAGAAAGAACGCTCATAGCGATGGAGTAGTATGAAACTCGGTACTAAATGTGCCTTATCCATAAGTATTACTCTGGCGCTCATTCTGGGAATCAGCTTTACATGGATTATTCAAAGGCAACGCTATTTATTAAAGGAAGAGATTAAAAAACAGGCAAGAATCCTCGTGAAGGAAGTAGAGATTACCCGCAGATATCTGGCAAGTGTTCAGGATATTATCAACACCGATCCCATAAGCGGCAATAAGGTTTTTAAAGGTCTGAATCCGGCAAAAGCCGGCAGTGAGATCTCTCATCGCATCAGCAAGAGCACCCCTTATATCATTCGGCAAATAAGCCTGAAATACAGAAACCCGCAAAATGCACCGGACGATTTTGAAACAGCAATCCTGAAAACTATGGAAAAACAAAAGCCACAAGATGCGTTTTCCCGCGAATCATTAGACGCAAATAATAAGAAAATATTGCATTATATCGATCCTCTTTATATCGAAGAAGAATGTCTCCAGTGTCACGGCGAACCCGCGGGGGAACTGGATATTTCCGGACATAAAAAGGAAGGATACAAAATAGGAGATTTGAGAGGCGCTATAAGTATCATCGCTCCTTTGGAACCTATTTATGCCAGTTTAAAGACAAATATCATAATACTCATCGGTATCGCATCATGTTCTATTGGAATTGTTATTTCTGTTACCTTTCTGCTGATCAGAAAATTAATTACACGCCCAATAGCGAAGATATCCCACACCATGAGCGCCATTGCCAGCGGCGATCTTGCGAAAAGGATACCTATGAATTCAAGGGATGAGATCGGAATGCTCGTTACCTCCATAAATAAAATGACTGAAGACCTGCAGAAGACTACGGTATCGAAAGCTTACGTAGATAATATCATTGAGAGTATGATCGATACCTTAATTGTAGTAGATAAAAATAATAAGATAAAAACCGTTAATAAATCAACGCTGAAGCTCTTAGGGTATGAGGAAAAAGATTTAATCGGCAAAGAGGTAAGTATCATTTTACATGATAAAGGCAATCCTATTGTAAACAGGAAATGGGACGCTATTTCGAATGATGCTGTATTTAAAGATTACGATATTACCTACCGCAATCGCAATAACGAAGATATACCTATGCATTTTTGCGGACGTATTATGCGGAATCATGAAGGAGAGATACTGGGAATTGTCGGCGTTGCCCGCGATATGAGGCAGATAAAAAAACTTATCAGTGAATTATCTGACTTCAGAGAGGCCACTTTGTATATGCTGAGCGATCTTGAAAAAACGCGTTTGGAATTAGAAAGGGAAGAGAAGAAACTGGAATTGATAGTAACCGAGATCGGCGCTTATCTCTGCCTTATAGATAACAATATGAAAATAGCATGGGCTAATAAACCCTTCGAAGACCGGTTTGGCAAGATAAACAGTTTTATCGTACCGAATTGTCACAGCATCTTCGGTTGTGGCGAAGCGCCTCCTGAAGACTGCACAGCAAGCCGTGTATTCAAAACCGGTAAAATACAAGAAACAAAAAGGCTGGTGATTGGCAAAGATAATGAGAAGAAATACTACCATTTTATCAGTTCGTCAATAAAGGACGCTCAGGGGAATATCGTCCAGGTGCTCGAATTGATACAGGATATTACCAAGATGTGGCAAATGGAACACCAGAAGGAGATTATCTACAATATCAACAAAATTATTACATCGGGTCTCATGCCTGAAATGTTCAAAGCTATAAGTAACGAACTTAAGCGCATTATTGATTTTGACCGGATTAGTATCGCCCTGCTTGATGAAAAAACACAAAGGTTTGAAGTTTTGGCAGTTGATACGCCATATGATTATACGACAATCAGCGAAGGTGACTGGTTCCCGAAAGAAGGTAGCCTATTAGAACGGGTAACATTTACCGGTAAGCCATTTATTGTGAGAGATACTTCAAAAAGCGCCTTTTGGTCGGATCAAACGTTAATGAGAGAGGGAATAAAATCCAGACTGGGTTTTCCCCTTGAGTATAAAGGCGCCATTGTTGGAACAATTAATTTTGGAAGTAAAAGGGTAAACAACTTTTCAGAAAAACATTTCACCATACTAGAGCAGATTGCCATGCAATTAGCCATCGCAATAGAAAATACGCGGTTATTTGCAAAAACAAAAGAATCGGAGGAAAGATACAGAGATCTGTATGATAATGCTCCGGATATTTACATAACGAATGATGAAAATGGCAGTATCATTAACTGTAATCAAACAGGCGCAGCGATTCTTGGGTATAAAAAAGAAGAACTCATTGGAAGGCATATCTTTGAATTTCAAACAGAAAAGACACGAAGGATTATGGAAGAATTATTACCAAAACGTTTCAGTGGACAACTCGCAAAAGGGTTAGAGCTGCAGATGGTAAAAAAGGACGGAAGTATTATCGATGTAAGTCTGAACGATAATCATATATGTGATAATAGCGGTAGAATTATTGCCATCAGGTCTGTCTACAGAGACATAACTGCCAAAAGGAAGCTGGAGGTACAGCTTGTAGCGGCAGAGAAATTAGCCTCGCTGGGAAGGGTTGTTGCAAGTGTTGCTCACGAAATCAATAACCCACTGGAAGGGATCACGAATTACTTACAGTTACTTCTGGAGAATATGTCTAAAGACGAAGAAGAAAGAAAGTATGTTGAACTTGTAATGGAAGGTATTCACAGAATAGCAGGCATTGTAAGGCGTTTGTTAGAATCCAATCTGAATATCATGGAAGAAAAGGGAGACCATGATATTAACCATCACATTCAAAATATTGTAAGTTTATTGCAAAGAAAGCTTACTCAAAATACCATAACGGTAAATCAATTTTTGGACAATAACCTTCCTCAGATAAGATGCCACCCTAATCAATTAGAACAGGTGTTTACGAATCTTATACTTAATTCCATCGATGCAATGCCATATGGCGGAGTTATCAATATTGTTACCCAGACGGAAAACGAACACCTGTTAATCAGATTTACCGATAACGGCTATGGAATACCAGATAAAGACCTGCCAAAAATCTTTGAGCCTTTTTTTAGTACAAAAAAAGGAACCGGTTCAGGATTGGGTTTATGGATATGCTATAATATCATTACCGAACATGCAGGCAGGTTCGATGTTAAAAGCAAACTTAACATGGGAACAACGATTCAAATTACTTTGCCTCTTTAGCTTTCCCCTGAGAGGATTTATAGATACATTCATCAGAATTATGGTATATCCCGGTTTACAATCTCATGTAATATGTAGGAATTTCAAAGTTTTTCGTTATGCCATGAACACACCCCTAACCCAATTGTAGAGACGCAAGATTTTGCGTCTCTACAGGGGAATCGGAGAAGTCCCCTCCTGAGAGGGGATTTAGTGGCATATACATCAAGCTAAGAATAGTGTTCCATAAAAAAAGAGGTACCCCCCTTGGAAAAAGAACAACGTGTGTCCCTGTTCCCCTCTAATCCCCCCTACCCCCCTTTAAAAAAGGGGGGGAAGAAGGATAAGTTTAGAGAAAGGGGGAAAAGAAAGAAGTTTCCCCTTAGAAAGGGAGGAACAAAGAA
>SULG01000145.1 GCA_005524015.1 Candidatus Jettenia ecosi | reverse complement strand
TCTTTATCTAACTTAACTCTTTCCTATAAGGGAAGATCCCTTTATTCCCTAATATATTCTCCCCTTAGCTTGATGCGTATGGGGTTTGATCCCCGAAGGGGTGGCATGGAAAAACCGTGTATACCTGTCATTGCCTGGGAATTTGCCGTTGTTTTCTGATAATTATTTCACCCCTTCAGGGTTATTGATTTTGCGGTTATTCATTCTCTATAATCATGACAGCCCTTCGGGCTTGAAATAGAGATCATCTTCATTTTATCTGTTACCACTTCTGAATTATAGGGTATTTTTGTATATCATGATCTCAAAAATAAAACGACATTTTGTTTTAATATTACTATAGATACCATAAGGAAATTTTTTGCTCTGATTTTTAGTAGTATACTATAAGGTGTAAAATGGCAATAGGGGCGAAGTATTTGCGCACGATATGTGGATTACTCATTTCATAATCAGCAGATACTTTGTCCTTACAAATAGCTTAAATTATCTGTGCAATCTGTGGTTCCCGTAATTGCCTTTTCATGGAAACTGTATTTAACCTGGAGGTTTGTAAAATGAAGAGCTCTATTTTTTTTACCAGTCTTTCCTGCCTGTTTCTTTTTCCTGTTTTAGCTCCTGATTCCAGAGCACAGGGAAAGCACCTCTCTATTACTGTTTACCAGAATAATCTTGGCTTGATTCATGATGTCCGCAAGATGGATTTAAAAGCAGGTGATCAGCAAATTCGTTTTACCGATGTTCCATCTTCAATTGATCCTACCTCAGTTCATTTTAAATCACTGAGTGCGCCGGATCAGGTAGCTGTTCTTGAACAAAACTACGAGTATGATCTGATAAGCGCAGAAAAAATATTGCAGAAGTATATCGATCAGGTTATTCAATTATTTACGAAAGAAGGTAAAGTCTTTGAGGGAAAGTTGCTCAGTACCGGTGGAAATGTTGTGTTGGAGAAGAAGGATGGAGGGATTCAATCTATTGCCATGATGAATGTTCTGAATGTAGACTTCCCTGAATTACCAGCGGGTTTGATTACCAGACCGACCCTTGTCTGGCATCTTTTGAGTGAAAAAGCCGGCACACATACGATAGAAACGAGCTACCTGACGGGAGGAATTGGTTGGCATGCAGAATATGTTGCGTTGGTAAATAAAGATGAAACAACATTAGATTTGTCTGCCTGGGTTTCCATCCAAAATCAATCAGGCACAGATTACGAAGGCGCTAAGCTTAAACTGGTAGCAGGTGATGTTCATCGGATAACCCCACTCCCACCAGTATATCATGCTTATGAGGAACTGGCAATGGAAAAAGCCGCAACAGCTCCCCAATTTAAGGAAAAGGCCTTCTTTGAGTATCACCTTTATACACTTCAGCGTGCTGCCACAATTAAAAATAATCAAATAAAACAGCTCTCACTTTTTCCAACGGCAACAACATCCGTAAAAAAAATCTATGAGTATGATGGATCTAAAAACGAGAAGAAGATTAATGTAAAATTGGAATTTATAAACGCAGAGAAAAATGGTTTGGGATTGCCCATTCCTGCCGGAAAGGTACGGGTTTATAAATCCGATGAAGACCAGTCGCAAATCTTTCTTGGTGAAGACCAGGTAGATCATACACCGAAGGATGAAAAAATACGGCTGTATGTAGGAGATGCATTTGATATCGTTGGTGAGCGAAAACAGATCAATTATAAACAATTAGGTGACCGCGCACGGGAAGAGACATGGCAAATTAAGTTACGTAATCATAAAAAAGAAGATGTCGAGATTCTCGTAATAGAACATGTCTGGGGAGATTGTGAAATTCGTGAATCCTCACATCCGTATCATAAAAAAGATGCAAATACCCTTGAATTCCTCATTCCGGTAAAAAAAGATGCAGAGACAATAGTGAAATATACGATATTATACCGTTGGTAATTTATAATGGTTGTAAAATGAGTAAAAATGTATTAAATAGAACCTGAGGCTAATGCGATAGGGTATTTTTTGCTATGAAACATATACGGCAATTTCAAAAAGCAGCAATCGTTTTCACATTTGATAGTACGTAATTATCTTATTTAACAACAACCGTTTGTTTTTGAAAATATGATAACCATCCTCAAAAGTACAGATCAAGGGTTAAAAACTATTCATACCCTGAGCGATGGAAGTTGGATTAACGTTACAGACCCCAGCTCGGAAGAAATTGCACAGGTAGAAAAATGGGGTATTCTTCCTGAGTTCGTAACTCATTCTCTGGATATTGATGAACGTGCCCGGACAGAGAGAAATAACAGTCTTATTCTGATTGTGCTTCGTCTTCCTTACAAACAGGACAAGATAGCAGATATTCCATACATCACTGTACCACTTGGGATTGTGCTGGCTGATAAATTTATCGTGACGATCAGCCGAAAAGAGACAGTCATTCTTAATGAATTTGCTGCCGGCCGTATACATGACCTGTCTACTGACAAAAAGAATCGATTTGTCCTGCAGTTGTTTTTCCACACGGCGAATCAATATCTGAATTATCTGCGTGATATTGATGCCTCTGTTAGTATACTCAAAGACAAACTCTACCGGTCGGTGCAAAATAAAGAGGTTCTGGAGTTACTAAAGTATCAAAAGAGCCTGATCTATTTTACCTCTGACTTAAGATCAAATGAATTAATGTTTGAACGGTTGCAAAAAGGTCAGTTGTTTCAGGCTTACCCGGGGGATGCAGAACTCCTGGATGATGTCCTTATTGAGATTCGCCAGGCAATGGAAATGACGAGCATTTCAGAAAATATGCTGAGTCAGATGATGGACGCATTTGCATCTATTATCTCTAATAATCTCAATGTAATCCTGAAGTTCCTGGCCTCGATAACGATTGTAATTAGCCTTCCTACTTTGGTTGCCGGTTTTTATGGCATGAATGTGCGTCTTCCGGGGCAGAATTACTCCTTTGCATTTTCATCGGTATTGCTCGTCTCTCTTGTGATATCTTTGATAGTAGTAATTATTTTCAAAAAGAAAGACTGGTTGTGAATGAAAGCATGAGATGGATGAATATCTTATGTATTATTGATATTCCAGGAGACAAGAGATGAAGCGAGTGGTAATAGTCGGAGTTGGTTTCGCCGGACTTAGGGCAGCCCGGACCTTAGCAAATAAGGGCTTTGATGTTTTGCTGCTTGACCGAAATAATTATCATCTCTTTCAGCCGTTGCTGTACCAGGTAGCAACAGCGGAACTGGAACAGGAATCGATTGTCTATCCCATCAGGGAGATTATACGGCGCTGGAGGGGAGTACACTTCCGGCTTGCTGAGGTATGGGGTATTGATCTTGAACGCCATCAGGTGTTAACAGCCAATGGTGTAATTGCATATGACTACCTTATACTTGCCACGGGCAGTGTAACGAATTTCTTTGGTATGGATACTATAAAACGTTACGGATATGATCTTAAATATCTCAACGATGCAGTCGTACTGCGGAATCAAATCCTGAGCTCTTTTGAATACGCAGCACAAAAGCCAAATGCATCCGAGCGCTTAGCATTGCTTACCTTTGTAGTTGTTGGTGGGGGACCGACTGGCGTTGAGTTCACCGGCGCACTGGCAGAGTTAGTTCATCATGTCTTATCGAAGGATTATCCGGAGTTGCAGGTAAAGGATGTCAGGATTATTCTTATAGAGGCAGGCGACAGTCTTTTATCGAATTTCCCCAAAAAGCTGCAGGACTATGCGCTTTTAAAACTTCATCGGATGGGTATTGAGGTGCGGCTTAAGACGGCTGTTAGCGGAGCCGAATCTCATCAGGTATTGTTGAAAGACGGGACATCAATTCCCTCCCGCACACTCTTTTGGGCGGCAGGTGTTCGCGCCTCATCGCTGGCTGATGCATTGCCTGTGATGAAGGTCCGTGGCGGCCGCATTATCGTCAAACAAGACCTGACGATTGAAGGCTATCCCAATGTCTTTGTTGTTGGTGACATGGCTTACCTGGAGCAAGATGGACAACCGTTACCTATGATAGCGCCTGTGGCAATGCAACAGGGAGAATACGCAGGCAGGGCAATCTTTCAGGCCGAGCGTGGACGTCCAATTGGTCCATTTTACTATCGTGACAGAGGTTCAATGGCAACGATTGGCCGTGGAGCTGCAGTTGCCCATACAATGGGCTTTAGCTTTTCAGGCTTTATTGCATGGGTTATCTGGCTGGCGCTGCATTTGTTCTTTTTAATCGGTTTCCGTAACCGAATTGTGGTGCTGCTCAATTGGGGCTACGAATATTTCCTGTTAAAACGGCAAATTCGTATCATTACCCAAGAGAAGAAGGAGATAAAACGGTAGGGACATTGAATGCAAGGACACAAAAATAGCTTAAAGTTTCCGGTAACTCAATGCTTTTTTCCTTGAAGGCTCATTTTACATCTGTATCTTTAATAAAACTGCAACAATAGCCAATACCACGCCAACGATAATACGATAATATCCAAACCATTTAAAGCCGTGCTGTTTCAGGAAGCCAACAAAGGCTTTAATAGCTAGCATAGCTACAATAAATGCCACAATATTTCCAAACAGGAGAATCTTTATATCATGATGCTGAATGGTTGCATAAGAATCTATTAATTTCTTGGCGCTGGCGCCAAGCATAGTCGGAACGGCAAGAAAAAATGAGAACTCTGCCGCCGTTCTCCGGTTAAGTCCGGTACTCATTCCTCCTATAATGGTAGCCGCTGACCGCGATACCCCCGGAATCATTGCGATACACTGGAAGCATCCTATTTTGAAACCCTGAGACCAGGATATTTCCTGTTCTTTAGCCTCGTTGGCATGCTTAAACCATTTGTCCACAAAGATGAGAACAATTCCTCCGAGAAAAAGGGTAGTAATTACTATCCATATATTCATCAATAAACTATCAATATAATCACCGAGTAAAACACCTATAACCGCAGCCGGCAGAAATGCAAAGGCTAATTTCAGATAAAACCGGAAGGAGGTAAAAAACTTTCGCCAGTAAAGCGCTACCACAGATAAAATAGCGCCGAATTGGATAACAACTTCAAAATTCTTTACAAGGGTATTTTCGTTGATTCCCATAATCGTAGAAGCAATGATCATATGACCGGTAGACGAAATAGGCAAAAACTCAGTAATGCCTTCGATGATAGCGAGAATTAAAGCTTCTAAATAAGTCATAGGCTAGTTACTATTATCCATGAAGTGAACAGGATAGATATATCTTTTAAACCCGCTAGATTATAAAAGAACATATTTTTAATGCAATAAAAAACTTTTGTACATTTCGTGTTAAACAATAGTATAAAAGCCATCTCAAAATCACAGTTTAACCTATATAAGCATGAGAAATTCCAATATTCGCAGGGAGTTTTGAATACAGAAATAGATTTTGGAATAACTTCTCGTATGTGTTATAGTACTTCAATAATGAAACCGAACATATCCTCAACAGAGGAAAGATTACCCCGCCAGTTATTGCGAGGGTCTTGTCCGAAGCAATCCTTTACAAGTTTCAGAAGAGATTGCTTCGGGAAAAACCCCATACGCATCAAGCTAAGCTCAGTGGCTCGTTGGCTCGTTCCCAAACTCTGTTTGGGAACGCAATTGCCTCGAAACTCTGTTTCGAGTAGGGACAGGTTTGAAACCTGCCTCTCCTGAGGAATCATACACACTATCATTCAGGTTTATCACGGTAGAACAGGCAAGATGCCTGCTCTACCATTGATTCGAGAAACGGAGTTTCTCGTACATGTGTGTTCCCAAACCATGTCCTCATGGAAATGGGGAAGAGTTTGGGAACAAGCTGTCGGCGCTTAGCTTGATGCGTATGGGGTAGACCCCCAGCATGAATGATTGGATCAAAATGGCCATGGATACCAATTATCATTGGTATTTTAATACACGGAGTTTTTGTTGGTTTTGATACAGAGAAGGGTAAAATATTAAAAAAATAGAAGAATTAAATATAGCAAATGAAAATTTAGAAAAAATAGTAAGTAAAATTATTCGAAGAATCAAACGAAGAAAAATTGTGCTTCCAGAAGAAGTAAAATTTTTACTAAATTTTAATGATTTTATCGTGAGTTATTTGCTGAAAGTTGAAAAGTTAAATGAAATTAGAAAGCCGTTAAGAGACATATTGAAAAAGATTTTAACATATCAAAAATAATGAGTTATTTTAAGAGGATAATAATGACTTTATATATTTTTGCTGATGAAACTGAATTTGAATTGAATAACAACAAAGTGATAGGTTCGGGTTTACTTGTAGTTAATTATTCAATCGATAACATTGTTGTAAAAGATGCATTGAATAATCTGAGAAATGATCCTGATATAAAAAAAGGTAATT
>SULG01000144.1 GCA_005524015.1 Candidatus Jettenia ecosi | reverse complement strand
AAGTACAAAGAAACTCATGATGCAGGTAGTGTAAGTAACTCACTCAATAGGTAATGAACAGCGCTTCTCTCCACGGCTAAAAAATCCATATTTATCTGTGATCATCTGTGTCCCGTTACAAAATTTAGGTAAAACTTTACGAAATTCTTTCACATTGAGAAAAAGAGGTTTATAACATGTTTAATCTAAGATCGGCGAAGAATATATTGCTTTTTGTTTATTTTACGATACCCATAACCATGCTCTCGGTAAATGCAGAGGCAATCCATAAAAACAAGATCGTGAACCATACCATAGAAATCGAGCTCTTTTTGAAAGATCACAAGCTAAAGGCCATCGATCATATGTGTATACCTTATGAACATGATGAGAAGGTTTTGTGTTTTATGAATCGGTCATTCCAAATCTCATCAGTCAGTACCTCAAAGAGAAAATTAGATTTTCATATAAGAAATACGCCTGATAAAGGGCCGCAATGCCTGGAGATATCCATACCATCCGACTTAAGGGAACGGAATGAATTAACTTTAGACATTATGTATGAGGGGTCTCTCACTGCAACACCTGCTTCACTGGAAGAGGAAGATGTCGGCGAGACAACGGGTACTATCAGCGAGAGAGGGGTTTATCTGAGCCCTGCGAGCATCTGGTATCCTGATATACCTTCTTCTCTGGCTACCTTTAAGATAACGGTCATTACCCCTATAGGATATGAGGCGGTAACCCAGGGCACACTGATAAGCAAAACATCAGATGACCATAAGACGTATACAACATGGGAAGAAAAAAATGTATCCGAGGGATGCGATCTTGTAGCAGGGAAATATCAGGTAACGAGTATGAGCCATAACGGCATCGATATTTATGCCTTTTTCTTCCCAGAAGAACAAGAGTTAGCAAAAACATACCTGGATGCTACCATACGCTATCTGGATATGTACCAAAAACTTTTGGGAAATTACCCATATAGAAAGTTTGCTATCGTCGAAAATTTTTTTCAAACCGGGTATGGTATGCCATCGTTTACCCTCCTGGGCAGTACCGTTGTAAAATTACCCTTTATTGTAGATACTTCGCTTGGTCACGAGATTCTGCATAACTGGTGGGGCAACTCTGTCTTTGTGGATGAGTCGCAAGGAAACTGGTGTGAGGGACTGACTACCTATATGGCAGATTATTATTATAAAGAACTCAAGGATAGTAATGCAGCGACGGAATATCGCAAGGATATTTGCAGAAAATACACCAATTATGTAACCGGACAGAATGACCTCCCGTTATCAAAATTTACCGGCAGAATAGACCCGATAACCCAGTCTGTCGGATATGGAAAGACAGCAATGGTATTCCATATGTTAAGGCGCATGGTCGGTGACGAGTTGTTTTATACAGCTTTGAGGAATTTTTATAAAAACAAGATCTGGCAGCAGGCCAGTTGGAAAGATATCCAGCATACGTTTGAAGATATCGGCAAGACAGATCTGTCCTGGTTTTTTGAACAATGGGTCAACCGGAAAGGCGCTCCTTTTATTGAATTAGGCAAAACAGAGGTAGAGAAGGTTAATAACGGCTGGTTGATAAAGGCAGAGATCTTGCAAAAAGATACATCATACCTCCTCTCCATACCGGTCATTCTGGAATTGGAAGATGGAAATTTTTCTACAACTGTAGAACTAAAAGAAACATCGAATACCTTTTCCATACAAACAAAATCTCAACCTAAATATATTGCCATAGACACTCAGCATGACGTATTTCGGCGTTTACATCTTGGAGAAATTCCTCCCACCATAGATTTAGTACTGGGAGATTATGAGAAGGTTATTGTATACCCAACAGGTGGTGAAAGCGCTTCGCAGAAGGCTTATAAAAAACTAGCAGAATCGATAGCGGATAACGAAGGAATTATAAAAGCAGATACAGAAGTCACAGAAACAGAAATAACTCAAAAAAGTTTGTTCATTTTGGGAGGGTTATCCGAGAATAAGCTAACAAAGATGCTTTTAGGAGATTTGCCAGAAAATTTCTTGCTTGAAGAAAATGCTTTTACCGTAAACAGTACAACCTTTAATAATAAAGGTAACGCACTTCTGGTAACCTTGAGAAACCCCCAAAACAGAAAAAAAGGTATTGCCTTGTTCCTCACTTTCAATTCTGCTACGATTGATACCTTAGGCTTAAAGATTCCGCGCTATGGAAAGTATAGCTATCTTATCTTTGCTGACGGAAAAAATATCGATAAAGGAACCTTTACCGTAACAGATAGTCCATTACAACGGGATCTTCGAAGCTTACTTTTTGGTAAATGAAATTATATTATGAAAACACCATTTCATCCATGAAATTTCTTATCTATAATTTCATGATAATAAGGCACATCTTTATTAATATTTAAGTGGCACTAAAATTTACTACTTAGAAGATATTTTACGTTTTTTTAGTTTTTATTACCAAGTGGAACGTCTTTTGTTTTCTTTCTAAGGATTATTATTATTTATGTATTTAAAAGCATACAAAGTTTCATGAGACAATTACTTTCTCTTAGCGTTTTACTTGGACTCTTAAGTTGGAATATTATATCTTCAAAGGATATAGTAGCCGGTAAGGGTTATACCGAAACAGAAGTTGTGGATGGCGGCGTCATTACAGGAAATGTGAAATATGAGGGTGTTTTAGCAGCACAATCATTAAACCTGCAAGGTGGCTGGGAACTGCCTGATATCTCCAAAACTGTTTCTGAAAAACTTGTCGTAAACAAGGTCAATAGCGGCCTTAAATATGCGGTTATCTCAATTACCGACATTGCAGAAGGTAAGAGGAAAGAAATACCAGCTATTCATCCGATTATAGATCAACAGAAAAATACCTTCATCCCTCGTGTAACTGCGATTTTAGAAGGAACCACCGTAGACATCTTAAATGGGGATGAAGAACTCCATACGGTTCATACCCGATCAGTTAAAAACCAACCCTTTAATCTTGGCACAACGTATAAACAGAGGATATCAAAGAGATTTGATCATTCCGAGATTATTAGATTATCTTGTGATATTCACAAGCGTTCATATGCGTGGATTATCATCCTGGATAATCCCTATTTTGATATAACAGATAAACATGGATATTTTGAGATTTGTGACATACCACCCGGAATATACAAATTAAAAGTGTGGCATGAGGAGTTAGGAAATCTAGAGAAGGAGGTAACGGTTAAACCCAAAGAAATTACAAACATAGAGTTAATATATTCTCAGAATTAGAAATGTGGTAAAGAGTTATAATAGTTAAAAGTAGTTACATTTATAGTTAGGTTTGTAAAATGCAATCGAAAGGAGGAGGGCAGATATGAGACCTAAGGTTTTATTGGATAAGATTGGCTTATGGAGCACTACGGCAGTGGCAAGTATAGCGCTTGCGCTAACTATTGCACCGACTACTGCTAAAGCAGTTACTATACCAACAGAGGTCGCAGAATTGGGTAAAAATACCTACAAAAAATATTGTAGCGCCTGTCACGGTGAAGAAGGGCATGGGGATGGACCTTTAGCAAGATCCATGCTTCCAAAACCACGTGATTTTACCAGAGGAGCTTATAAATTTAGAACAACCCCCAGCGGTTCACTCCCAACAGATAATGATATCTATAGAACGATTTCCTTTGGAGTACCGAATTCAACGATGATTCCCTGGGATATTTTATCTGAAGAAGAGCGCGCCTCAGTAATTCCGGTTTTAAAGAGTTTCTCAGAGGCATTTGAATTCAGACAACCAGACGCACCTGTGAATGTCGGATTAGAGGTAAGGCCAACTGAAAGGACTATCGCAGAGGGAAAAAAGATTTACGAGGAAAAGTTAGAATGCTGGAAGTGTCATGGTGTTGAAGGCCGTGGTGATGGCCCCAGCGCATCAGAACAAGAGGATGATTTTGGGTTCCCCATAAAACCTTTTGATTTTACTACGGGAAAATTCAAGGGTGGAAATTCATCCACAGATATATATCTCAGATTTACTACCGGATTGAATGGTACTCCTATGCCATCTTTTGCCAAGGAGCTTACAGACGAACAAAGGTGGTATTTAACCCACTACGTAATGTCACTCGTAAAACCAGAGGAAGAAAATCATAAAAATAAAGAATGTAAATAACATTTAATATGTTGACCATAGGGAGGTAAAGAGATGAAAAAATTAGGGTTAGGCATATGTTTGTCTGCAACATTGGCGTTTACTTCTCTGGCGTGGGCGGCTGATCAGACTCCCCCCAAGAAGGAAACACCACCAGATTTATATGAAGGGCTGCCCGATTGGTATAGGGCCACGTATAAAGATAATGTCGGTATGAGCGAAGGTTCTGGTCCATTTAAGGACTATTTCAAGCCACAGATGCTGGATATGTACTGGCAACCCAACAGGCACTATGAACCAATGAAGAATCTTGATCACTCTATCTTTATTGAAAAAGAAAGAAGAGATTTATGCGTAACATGTCATGAGGAGGCAACACCTGGCGTCGTGAGAGATTGGAGAGAATCGGGACATAAAAATCCTAAAAGTACTCCCTATCTTTCCAGCAGAACAGCAGAGATCGAGAAGAGCACAGGCAGGATTTTGGATGAGGTTCACTGTTTTGATTGCCATGCCGATACAAAAAAGAAGCAAATCAGAATGCCAACAGGAGAAGTATGCGGAGAATGCCATAGAAAACAGTTTGATGATTTCGTGAGAGAACGGGAAGTAGGTCGTCCTAACCACGTTCAATCATGGGAAGCAAACACCATTGTACCATGGTATGCAGAAGCTGCAAGAAGAGGTTATCTCTACGGACAGCATGGTTGTGATATGTGCCACTCCGGCGCAGAAAAATGTGACGTATGTCATACCAGGCATAAGTTCAGCGCTGCTGAAGGCAGACAACCAGAAGCCTGTATCACCTGCCACATGGGTCCGGATCATCCGGATGCGGAATCTTATGGTGAGTCAAAGCATGGTGTAATCTACCGTCAGGAAGAAGAACACTTCGATTTTACCAGACCGTTATCTGAAGTAAGGCCTGGTAAGGATTATCGTACTCCAACATGCCAATACTGCCATATGTATGAGAAACATGGCCGGTTTATCCATAACCCGGTCATGAAAGGTATCTGGCGTATGGGTACAATACCGCCAAAGAATATAGAATATACCTCTTCCTTAAAAGATTACCCATACGGAATTAAGATCATCGGTGAGAAAATCGATATCTATTCAGAAGAGAATATTGCGAAGAGATCGTATTGGTTAGAAGTCTGCGCAAAGTGCCATAGCGATCGGTTTGCCGATACCTATTTAAAATCATTAGATCAATTTATGTTCCAGGCACATACTTTAGCAGATCAGGCACAGAAGGTAGTCGAAGATTTAATTGCTGATGGGGTCTTATATCCCGATGCTTCAAAAAGGGACCCATACCCATTGAGCGATGGAATTGAAAAGATGCTCAGTCCGGAATTCCTTGGTGAACCTGTTTACAATGCCTTTAAGACTCTGAAAGGTAAGTTTCCTGTAGTTGGTCCTATTCTCGGTGTTTATGGTATGTTCTTGCAACAACAAGATAATCCATCCACTATCGAAAATATGTACAACAGGTTATGGTTCTGGTACAAACTGCAAGGTTACAAGGGAACAGCGCACGCCCAGCAAGACGTTTCCTGGTGGTGGGGTCAAGCGCCTATGATGATGGAGTTTACCAAAATACAAGCAGAGGCTGCCCGGTTACGAAGAGAGGCTGGTATCGAAAAAGCCGCTATGAAATAGTGGTTTTATAAAAGTTTTACGTTCCATTAGTTAAAAAAAAGCCCATGATGTTTACTATCATGGGCTTTTTTATTTATTGCAAACAAGTATCAACCTGACATTCGAGAGGTTTTCTTTTAAGCTGAGCAGAAGAATTCGAATAGTTTTTTAACAGTGAATAACTTGCAACATCAAAGGCGAAATAATCACTGAGTTCTTCTGAGAAGAACTACCCTGTGCATACACCATCTCCAAGCCGGTTTTCCCCAGGTAATCCAGGAGCATACGGTGCACAACCGAGATAGGAGTGAATCTTCTGTTTACCCTGGTTATAAGAAAACACACCGGTTTTGGATTTGCATAATCTACCGTAGTGGTTCCGCTCCTTGTCATTCCCGAATGTCTTTGCCGGGAATCCAGCATAGGGTGGAGAGCAGGAAAGATACTGGATTCCCGATAAAAACATTCGGGAATGATAAAGGAAACGTAAAAAACCAATCAACATCTCCCGATACTCATGAAAACCTCTTGAATGTCAGATCAACAGTAATTGCGATGGATATCTTTATGATGTTATGCAAAATTAAACCACTATCGGCGCATCTCTGCGCAAATTCACGTTATCCAGCGTAAGATTACGCT
>SULG01000143.1 GCA_005524015.1 Candidatus Jettenia ecosi | reverse complement strand
CCCCTTAGCTTGATGCGTATGCCCCTAACCCCTCCCAGGAGGGGAATAAAAGCTAGTCCTCGACCCGATCGGGGAAAGTCCCCCTCTCGGGGGGGATTTAGGGATGGGTAAAAAGAAAAGTTATTGGGGGTTTTGCCTTTTAAAACTCAATCTAATTTAACGTTTAGGAATTCCAATGTTCTGTTGTATGTTGTAGGGGCAGGTTTAAAACCTGCCCCTACTTGTATTCATTCTTGTCTTGTAAATTCAAAACGTTTGTATTTGTTTTCCGTTTGGGAGAACACAAGGTTCGCCCCTACGCCGGTGTTATAAAAAAGTCACCGAAGGCCTATTTTAAATAATATTTGTTTTGGTTAAGGTATATATGCTTATTATTCCAGCGATAGACTTAAAAGGTGGTAAATGCGTACGATTAACACAAGGGCAGAAGGATGCCGAAACGATTTTTTCCGATAATCCTGTTGACGTAGCCAGGTCGTGGCAGGATCAGGGAGCGGATTATCTGCACGTGGTTGATCTCGATGGGGCTTTTGAAGGCGCCCCGAAAAATCTGAGTATTGTGGAGCAAATTATCAAACAGGTAAAAATTCCTATTGAGTTCGGCGGTGGCTTGAGGACAACTCAAACAATCAAAACGGTACTTGACTTAGGCATAGATCGTGTGATTATAGGGACAAAAGCTATAGACTCACCGTCATGGGTGAATGAGCTTTGTACAACATTTCCAGGCCGTATTGCTGTTGGGATCGATGCGAAAAACGGTAGGGTTGCTGTTAAGGGATGGACCTCAGTATGTGAGTGGACAGCCATGTCCTTTGCGCGAGAGATTGAAAAAGCGTCACCATGCGCTATAATCTATACAGACATCTCAAAAGATGGCATGCTTCAGGGCCCTAACATTTCGAGTTTACAGGAACTTTTAATGACAGTAAAAATTCCCATTATTGCTTCTGGCGGAATTTCATCATTGAAAGATATTGAAGCATTGAGTAAATTACCTATTGCTGGTATGATTATTGGAAAAGCTTTGTATACGGGACACATCAAACTTCCGGAGGCAAAACAGGTATGTAATTCGCATACATAAGTGAACCACGGAAAAGCGCGGAATATCGTGGAAAAGGTACAGAGTTGAAACCAGAGTCAGAATATTGCCGATGAGTTTTCTGTATACTGAATCCTGGTTTTCATCCGGTGAAATTCTGTGAGTATCTGTGGTGAACTATGGTAATAATTCCAATCACCTTGTGTTGGAGGGTAACCTATGATTCCGTATGAGATAAAAGACATTCGGACCATTGTATTCCTAGGGCACGGTGCTTCAGGAAAGACTTCGCTGGTAGAATCTATGCTTTTTAAAGCAGGCGCAACTACACGTCTCGGTAGTGTAGAAGACGGCACTTCGGTTGCTGATTATGATGCCGAAGCAAAGGAAAAGAGGCATACGATAGACTCTTCCATCCTTCACTTCAATTGGAAGGGGCGTGAGATTACCGTTGTTGATACACCTGGTTATCCTGACTTTATTCGAGATACAATCACTTCCCTTGTCGCCGTAGAAACGGCAATCATCACCCTATCCGCTCCCGATGGAATTCAGGTCAATACGAGAAAATTCTGGGATCTTGCCTGCCAAAAAAAACTTGGAAAGATACTTGTTGTAACAAAGATCGATGGCGAAAATATTGATTACCAGGCCTTGATTAAGTCTATCCAGGATACTTTTGGAAACAGGTGTGTACCATTCGTCTTGCCCATAGGAACTGGCCATGATTTTCAGGGTGTCGTTAACGTATTTGAATTACCTGACCCTTTGCCGGATGGGATTGTGGGTAATGCGAATGCAGCGCACGATACCTTGATCGAAGCCGTTGTTTCCGATGATGATGCATTGATGGAAAAATACCTCGATGGGAAAGAGATTGATACGGCATCTTTACAAACTTGTTTTATCAATGCTATTGCGAGCGGGCATATTGTGCCTATTCTCTGCTGCTCTAACAAAAAAGTCTTAGGGATTGAAGAAATACTGGATGCTGTAGCCAACTTTTCTCCCTCTCCGTTAGAGGGAGTTAAGAGAACTGCTCTTGATATACAAAGCAATCAGGAAATTACCCCGGAAGTTTCTGAAAATACCCCTTTCAGCGCCTTTGTATTTAAATCTGTCATTGATCCTTTTGTGGGAAAATTAAACTATTTCAGAGTTATCTCAGGTAAATTGGATGGTGAGATATCATTTTATAATGTGACCAGTAAGAAGATAGATAAGGTTGGGCATATCTACCGGGTTTTTGGAAAGGAGCAGAGACCAGCCTTAAGGGCTATTCCAGGAGATATAATTGCGGTATCAAAACTAGAGGATTTACATATATCTGATACAATCTGCGATCCTAAACACCTGGTAAAATTTCCGGAGATTACTTTTCCGGTCCCTATGTCTTCATTAGCTGTAGTGCCCAAAAGCAAAGGGGCGGAGAAGAAGATCAGCGAATGCCTCCACAAACTTACCGAAGAAGATAAAACTTTCAGGGTATCTCATGACCCCTTAACGAATGAGCTGGTTATTACCGGCATGAGCAATCTTCATCTCCAGGTGATGGTGAGTCGTTTGAAACGCCGGTTCGGGATCGATGTCGAAGCACATGTCCCTAAGATTCCTTATAAAGAGACTATTACCGTCAATGCCCAGTCGCAATACAAGCATAAGAAACAATCGGGAGGGCATGGACAATACGGGGAGGTGCATATCAAGATTGAACCATTATCACGAGGGTCGGGATTTGAATTTGTGGATGAGATCGTAGGTGGAGCCATTCCGCGCCAATATATCCCCGCTGTGGAAAAAGGTATTCGGGAGGTTTTGGATAAGGGCATATTGATTCATCATCCCATTGTAGACCTTCGGGTGCGATTACACTATGGGTCATATCATGATGTGGACTCTTCCGAGGCAGCCTTCAAAATAGCGGCCTCACATGCATTTCAGGATGCCTTTACTCATGCGAAACCCGTACTTCTTGAGCCTATTGTAAATATTGAGGTTACCATTCCTACGAAATTTATGGGTGAAATCACAGGCAACCTTTCCAGTCATCGGGGGCACATCAAGGGGATGGAATCTATGGGTGATTTACAAATCGTGCGTGCTACCATTCCTTTATCGTCCGTAGCTAACTATGAGGCCGAGCTTAAATCCATGACTGCCGGGCAAGGTTCATTTACCATGGAACATTCCCATTACGATGCCGTCCCGGCTCACCTCATGCAGTCCATTATTACACAGTTCCTTGCTGCTCATGCAAAATAGAAATTAGCAAGCTTGGTAATCCTTTAGTTTTTGAAAAATAACCCCGCAGGGGTGAAATATTAATAGCTAAATACTTAACATTGCTGTAGATACACATTCTATATATATACCCTAACGGAGCTTTTCATAATTTTTTCAAACTAAAAGGTTACCATTTTTATTTAAGGGGAAAAGGTTGTTTCTACCTTACTGGAAAATAGTATCGTGATGTTAAAACGAAATATCGCTTTTATGGTCTTTAGAAACTCAATATTTTTTAAGAAAATCTGCTGTGTATTCTCTGACCGCTTGGAAAAAATTTACCGTCGTTCTCTCCCCGAAAAAAATGAAAAAGATTGCTTTCTTCTTCATCATTTTATATTATCATTTTTAGCAAAAAGCAATTTTCTATCATTATCCTCTCGTCATTATAACAGCCGCATGGAGCAGACTTATTGTCATTGGATCAAATAGAAATGGCAAAATAACTTCAACATGAAATTAGATTCAGCAATAACAGTGTCTTGGGATAACCTCTTAGGTTCGGGTATATCAAATAATGCAAAAGTGAAATTTCTTGGTGATGAGTACATAGTTAATATTAAGCTCCGAAAAGTATTATCATTGCCCCATAATACACCAATAGAGGATCATCTAACGGTATTAATCCTTCATTATCTTTCTCAAAAGATAGCAGGTTTACCAGTAGTCAGTGGAGAATATCTTAGTTTTCATGGGCTCTCTGTTATAAACAGCTTTGCCGAAGTGTTTAAGAAACGATCTACTGATGTAATAATGGAAAGGTATGGAGATAATATATTCGATATATTATCAGTGTTGCATAATTTGCCTGCCAAAAAAATAAACCGTGCAGACGTAGCAATTGTGGTTGAAGCATTTGAAGGTGTCCCCATATTTATTGAACTCTGGGAGGCGGATGAAGAGTTTGGCCCTGAGGCAAATATACTTTTTGATAAAACCATAATGAAGATATTCTGTGTTGAGGACATAGTAGTATTGGCGGAAGTTGTTGCGCGGGCCGTATCTTATAAGAATGACTTATATGACTGACTCATGGTATAAAGGCATTGACTGCAATAAGAATGATGGTCTGATAACAAGTCATTGCAGTAAACGAGTACCACGGGACACTTTTTCAAATGAGCGATGATTCTCGATTTACACATCTTTTTTGCTTTCTGATGACTTAGAGCCTATCCGAAAACCATAGCAGCACGAAAAGAGATAAAGGCACAAGCCAGTTCAAGGAACGCCGGGTAATTTTCAGCTCTCTCCCCCCATCGAATCAACAGGCGGCGGAATCGATTCATCCAGGAATGGGTTCTCTCTACCACCCATCGTCTTTTAATTCCGGGTAGAGTAGGGAACTGGCTCTCTATAGTTTAGGTTGGCCTATCTGTTTCTGCCCCTTTCGTCTGGCAGTGCCTCAGTAGCCTCGCCATGCTTGTTTCGTCAGTTCTCTCTCATCAAACCGTGCTTGCGGTTTTCCCGCACACGGCTTTCCGATGCCCTTCACCATAAGGCATACACCTATCTCCATACCGCTGTGGTCGGTACTTTGTAAAGACCATATCGTTCAAAAACACCATGCTGTTTGTGTATCGCTTAAGCCCTGTCTTCCTGTCTCTGATTTTATGACGTCTGTACAGGTGTATCCGAAGCCGCAATTGAGCGTGTTCTCTTACTTGCTTGAGGACTCTGCTGCAATTGCGATAAGGGAAGTATCCTGATCTTTTCCGGGGTTGTTAGCATTTCTGCAATCTCCCTTTTCCTCCACTCTTCGGTTGCATGGACAAAGCAGGATTCCTTCCCTCGGACAGGGTTGTGTTGTCTCTTGTCCTCAAACGGTACCATGAACCCCTCCGACTCCTTATACAGCCCGCTGTGATTTCGTTTCCTTATATACAGCGGTTTATGCCCCTCAAACATTACTGCATAGGGTCTCCAGCACTGGTCTGTTTATCTTCCCCTGCATGCCGCCCCTGCTACCCCGGAAGATATTGCAGTTTCCTTCCCGTTGCCTGAGTCTGCAATCTTCGGTCTTCCCCACGTGTCCACGAGGTCGGCATCTTCAATTTGTATTGACGAGGCTACTTGTAGGTTCGCTTGCGCTGCGGCCTGCGGCTTTGCCAATTGGAAACTTACGACCCCTGATTGCTCAGACGCCGCTCCCTTGAACTACCGGGGTGAACGGATAATTCCCCGGACGGGACTTTAACCCGTAAGATTAAACAGATGTTACTGCGTACGGACACTATACGTAATTATTGACATTGTTTTTTTAATAATTAAGATGTGTGCATGTCCAGAATTGCTCGTATAGTTGTACCGGAAGTTCCACACCGTATTACTCAGCGAGGAAATCGCCGTTTACAGACATTCTTCTGCTTTCACTCATCTTTCGTATTTCCTGTATCTGAGAAGAATGAAAATAGTTTGCAATCTTCTTTGTTTTTATTTAACATTGCATCATGATTAAAAAAGGTAATTTCCTGACAAGGATACACATTATGACAGCAAATAGTAGCGAGCCCATCGATCTTGATGCGTTAGCAACCAAATTTCGTCAATGGCGGGCTCAGCACAAAACACCGGGCACGGTTATCGCTGCCCATCGAGAAGTCCTGCTGGAACGAGTGGTCCAATCAATGACATTTGAAGGCGAACCGATTACCGTAATTCGTCTTAAAGTCTTATTAAATCAAACAGACCAATGGGCGAAGAAACAGGAAAGTTAGGATCAACTCAGTCGTTTGAGACGACTGAGGGTACACTTACCTATACGGAAGTCTCAGAGAGGCTTGCCGTCTCGCTTGCCCGGATACTCGCTCAACTTTTGCAAACTCCACCCCACGAGATCATCATCACGCCCGATTGGCTTTGCCAGAGACACCGGGAACTCGCCGCGGGCCTCTTCCCCGAATGGGCCGGGCGGTTTCGTATAACGGACGTGAAAGTTGGAACACTGGAGCCACCGGCTTATTACAAAGTGCCGCTTCTCGTGCGGTCTTTCTGCGACGATTTAGCCGAGCGTTTGCGACATATAGATGATGACAATCTGCCCGAGATAGCGGCGTTTCTTGCTTGGGTGGACTGGCGATTTCAGTGGGTTCATCCCTTCAAAGATTTCAACGGTCGCATCGGTCGATTGATGCTGGCCGCCCTTCTTTACAAGCTTGCCCTGCCCCCTGTCGAAACCGCGCCCACGGACCCTGAAAAGCGTCGTGAATATCTCGAAGCGCTGCGAGCCGGTGACGCGGGAAATCTCGACCAGCTTCAAAAATTATGGATTCGTAGACTTGGAGAAGCGATCTAACTAAAGCCGTTTATTCGAGAACATACCCTGGTGCCACATCTTAAATATTAGCGTGCCCAGAGAAGGGTACAGCTTAAC
>SULG01000142.1 GCA_005524015.1 Candidatus Jettenia ecosi | reverse complement strand
TGTTAAGTTCTGCATTCTTTTCTTCCATTTTTAGAATGGCTTTTAAAAGTCTTTTTACCCAACTTTTATTGATAGGATAGAACTCCTGCAGGTCTATAATTTCCAGTTTCATCATAGTGGTAACTATTACATCTCATATGCGTCAACAATGTCTTGAACCAGTTTGTGACGGACAATATCAGATTTGGTTAAATACACAAAAGAGATATTCTGGATATTCATGAGCCTCTCCTGCACATCAATTAAGCCAGACATCTCTCCTGCAGGCAAGTCAACCTGGGTAATATCCCCTGTTACAACAACCCTTGATCTCATACCGAGTCTCGTTAGAAACGTCTTCATTTGCTTCACGGTGCAGTTTTGTGCTTCATCAAGAATAATAAAAGAATCATTCAGTGTTCTCCCCCGCATATAAGCAAGTGGCAGAATCTCTATGATATCACTTTCCAGATATTTTTTAACGTGTCCGACATCCATCATATCTGCTATTGCATCGTAGAGTGGCCGTAAATACGGATTTACCTTAGCCTTGATATCGCCAGGTAAATATCCAAGTTTTTCACCCGCTTCAACTGCTGGTCTGGCAAGTACGATTCTTCTTATACGTCCGCTTTTCAGAAAAGAAAGGGCCATAGCTACTGCTAAATATGTCTTTCCTGTCCCTGCAGGGCCAATACAAAAGACCAAATCATTTTTTTTAATGGCCTCTATGTATTTCGCCTGACCTTCCGTCTTTGGTTTTATAAAAATACCTTTCAGGAAGACATCGATAGACTGGGTAGTTTCTTCACCTGCATCACTCTTTGCATCTATGATGGCCTGTTCCACATCTTCTAAATCTAATCTTCCCGTAGAACGAACAATTTCCAGCAACTTATTTAATACCTCTCTACTCGTATCGACCTGTTCTTTTTCTCCCTCCAGTTTCAGTAATCCGCGGCGGGCTACTAATTGCACCTGAAAGGCGTCTCTAACGAGACGAAGATATCGGTCATGACTACCATATAATATAGATGCCTCTGTATCATTTTGTACAATAACGGTGTTTTGATGTGTCAATGGTTCTTAATAATCCTCCTTATCAGTAAAATATTTTTGTGTTTCAACCTTTTGGTCCATACGAAACAAACTTAAAAAACACTAAGAAATAATATGCAACTGGCATACTAACCAGTAAACAATCGATAATATCCAGTATACCACCAAAGGCAGGTACCAGGTTACTTGCATCTTTCGCATTAACATCTCTTTTAATAAGGGATTCTGCCAGATCACCCAATATGGCTGAACAACCTACTACGATGCCAAACAAGATTGACCACGGCAGATCAATTACCTTAATTTGAGGAATCAGATTAAAAATTACTGCAATAAGAACGCTACATAAAAGAGAAAAACAGGCGCCTTCGATCGTCTTATTTGGACTGATAGACTTCACGAGCTTATGCTTGCCATACTTTCTGCCTAAGAGATAACCTCCCGCGTCGCCAAATTTAGATATTAACAAAACCATAATTACTATGCAAATACCCTGGTGAAGATGACGTATAGTAAGGGCAAAACTTAAAAGGAAAAATATATAGAAAATACCAAATATCGTTACTGAAATATTTTTAATAGCATCTTTTGTACCATGAGTAATAGCCTGGACTAAAAATAGCCAAAAGATAAGTATAATAAAGACTTCTTGCCTGAAAAAACAGGGATCAATTCCGGTATTTTTGCGCAGGGATAACCAGTATACTACAAATAGCCATCCGCCAATGCCAATACCAGATATCCGGAACGGAGAGAAACCGCTTTTACCCGCAATAGTGTAAAACTCATATAAACTAACAGCTCCCGCCAGGATAGCCAGACAACCAAATCCTATGTCAGTATGAAATATTACATCGAAGCATAGAATGCCAAAGAATATTCCAAACATCACCATGCCAAGTATGATTCTTGTCTTAAGTGTACTCACGCCCGCAATCCACCAAACCGGCGTTCCCGATGCGCATAATTATGAATCGCCTCTTCAAGATGTGCTTTCTTAAAATCAGGCCAGCAAACCGGTGTAACCCAAAGTTCTGTGTATGAAATCTCCCACAATAGGAAGTTGCTTACTCGCATCTCGCCGCCTGTTCTTATCAGTAAATCCGGATCGGTCATATCGCAAGTATATAAGTATTTTTTGAAAATTTCCTCCGTGATCTCTTCTGTAGTTATCTTTCCCGATTTAACACTTTCCGCAATATTTTTTGCCGCATCTACAATCTCAGAACGTCCTCCATAATTAAGCGCAAGACAAAGAATCATCCCCGTGTTATTTTTGCTTTCTTCCATGGAAATGGTAAGTTCCCTTTGCACATCCTCCGGTAATCCATATATCCGGCCAATAGCCGTTAAGCGTATATTATTCTCTTTAATCTCTTTTCGCTCGTTAACAAGATAATTCTTAAGAAGGGCCATTAACAGATTAATTTCCCGTTGCGGCCTTCTCCAGTTTTCCTGAGAAAATGCATACAGCGTAAGCTGCTTTATCTGTTTTTTTGAACACTCACGTGTTATTTCACGGACAGACTCAGCCCCTTGTTTATGTCCCTGAAATCTGGCAAATCCCTTCTGTCTTGCCCATCGTCCATTCCCATCCATAATAATTGCAATATGCGATGGTAAATATCCATTTTCAATCATAGAAGGCTCACAACCTGACCACGATCCGGACCAACAGAAAGCATTTCAATCCTGATACCTAATATCTTTTCAAGGGTATGGATATAATTTTTTGCCTGAAGCGGAATATCATGTACATTACGCATTCGGGAAGTATCCTTTTCCCAGCCCGGCACTTCTTTATATACCGGCTGGCACCCCGGACGCGCTACCAGATCTGCTGGAAACAGATCATACACCTTATCACCAAACCTGTAGCCAACGCATATCTTAATAGTCTTTTGTTCATCTAAGACATCCAGCTTTGTCAGGACAGCGCTATCCACACCGTTTATCATTACCGCGTGTTTTACGGCAACAGCATCGAACCAGCCGCAACGACGGGGTCTACCCGTAGTAGAGCCATACTCGCCGCCTTTTTCTCTTAAGTGTTCTCCCAACGTATCGTTTAATTCCGAAGGGAAGGGACCACTTCCAACCCTTGTTGTATACGATTTCATTATACCGAGTATTTTATGAATCTGCTTTGGACAAACACCCACACCGGTTGATGCACCTCCTGCAATAACAGATGATGATGTAATAAAGGGGTAGGTACCAAAATCTACATCAAGCATTGAACCCTGAGCGCCTTCAAATAATATCTTTTTTTTAGCTTTTATGGCATCGTCCATAAATGTTACCGTATTACATACAAAAGGTCTCATCTGCTCTGCATACCCACAATACTCATCATAAATATCTTTCCAGGATAGCGGGTCGGCATCAAACAAGCGAACAAATATCTTATTTTTATCCTCTACTACTTTTTTAAGTCTCTGTCTAAAGTACTCAGGGTGGAAAAGATCTGACACTCGTATACCATTACGACCCATTTTATCGGTATAGCATGGGCCAATTCCCCTACGGGTAGTACCAATCTTTTCATCTCCTTTTTCACTTTCAGAAAGTTCATCCAGTTTCTTATGATAAGGGAATACTACATGTGCTATTTCACTAATACGGAGATTATCATTTACCTCAATATTTTTTCCTCTTAACTCCGCAATTTCTTCTAATAGCTGGCGGGGATCCAGGACTACGCCACTACCAATGACACAATATTTGTTTTTTCTGAGGATTCCGGAAGGAATGAGATGTAATACGAATTTTTCACTATTTACAACAACGGTATGGCCTGCATTACTGCCTCCCTGGTATCTTACGATTATATCAAATGATTCTGTAAGTATATCAACGATTTTACCCTTGCCCTCGTCACCCCATTGCAATCCAACGAGGCAAGTATTGGAACCTGTATTTAAATTTTCCATAAAATTTTTGGTAAAAATCCTCCGAATTCGTTGAGAAATAAGCTCTTACAAGATTATAAAAAACAGGCTAGTGAATGTCAAGGGAATACACTTTTAGCCTCTTATGAAAAATATTTTGATATTTTTGAGAGGAATTTTTCATACTCTTTATCCTTGGATTCAGAAAAATCATTCAATAAATTGTAAGCAAATTCCTGCTCATATTTTACATATCTTTCCGTAGAAAACTGAGCGATCTTTTCAAATAACTCACGTTAGTATCTACCTTGACATCGTACTATTATTTATGGTAGCATCCCCACCTTTACCCGTTTAACTACGCAATAGGTCTACTCAATTGATGCTATCAAAAAATCAATTCGTATCTCCAAATCAGCAGTCAGATACATCATATGCAGAAGTAGTTATCAATATCCCCCTAAACAGGGTATTTCATTACAATATACCTCCGGGTCTCAAAGAAAATCTCACCACAGGTATGCGGGTAAAAATACCTTTTAGTAACAAAATAGTTACCGGTATTTGTGTCGGGTTTGCTAACACCCCTCTTCCTTACACTATGAAAGATATCATAAGCGTGCTGGATACAGCTCCGCTCATTGATAATGGCATGCTTCAGGTCACTCAATGGTTATCATCCCATTATTGCTGTGGGTGGGGGGAAGCTATATATGCTGTTATCCCGCCCGTTGTACGGAGCAGGGTAAAAGAGAAATGGAATATCTTTATTAAAGGCGCCGATCATATCCCAATGCTTGACCATACAGTCCTCTCAGAAATAAAGACACGTGCGCCGAAACAGGCCAGGGCATTGGAAATTCTCAGAGAATTCTCAGGTGAAATAAGCGCTAAAGAACTGAGCCGTATCAGCGGCTGTCAAATGCAGGGCCTTCGCCAACTGGAGAAAAAAGGCCTTATTATTGTGAAGAAAAAACTCCTGGAGGCAGAAAATCCACCCGTTGATATTGCCTTATTGCAGCAACATTTAACTTTTACCCGGGAACAGCAAGATGCATTCGATAAAATTAACAAAAAACTCACACAGCCCATGCCAGGTGTTATACTGCTTCATGGCATTACCGGGAGTGGAAAGACAGAAATATATCTTCAAACTATGAGTAAGGTAATTGGGCAAAATCGCAAAGTTATATTCCTGGTTCCCGAAATATCTCTTACTTCTCAGACCATCGAAAGAATAAGGGCACGGTTTAACCATGTAGCTGTGCTGCACAGCCATCTTCTGGGCACCTTTCATCATTCACAATGGAATGATATTAAAGAAAATAAGGTAGATGTCGTAATTGGCGCACGGTCATCCATATTTGCCCCTTTAAAAAATATCGGACTCATTATTCTTGACGAAGAGCATGAGAATACCTATAAGCAGGAAAACGCTCCGCGCTATCATGCAAGGGATATTGCGATTCTCAGAGCAACCTATGAAAATGCCTTAGTAATACTGGGATCAGCCACTCCCTCTCTTGAGAGTTATCATCATGCATTATGTGGAGATTATGAGAAAATTATTCTTTCCAGGAGAATTGGAGAACGACGACTTCCCTCTGTCGAGATTGTAGACATGCGTGAAGAAGTTTGTAAACGCAAAAGGTATCGTATTATTTCCCAACGACTAGAATATTACATGAACCAGGCCCTGGCAAGGAATGAACAGGTAATCCTGTTTCTGAATCGCAGAGGATTTGCGCCATATATCCATTGTAAACGGTGTGGATTTGTATTAAAATGCCACCAATGTGATATTCCTGTAACTTTTCATAAAAAATCAAATATCACCCTGTGCCATTATTGTCATGCAGAAGCAGCCCCGCCGGAATCATGTCCGGATTGCCTGGCAAGCCACATGAACTATCGGGGTTTTGGGACAGAAAAAATTGAAGATGAGATTATAGCGAAATTTCCTCATTATAAAATCATACGGATGGATAGTGACTCCATGCGTGTGCGAGGCGCACACGAAAAGGCTTTAACCGCATTTGAGCGGGGAGAAATTCAAATATTACTCGGTACACAGATGATAGCAAAAGGGTTAGACTTTCCCAATGTCACCTTAGTAGGTGTAATCTCGGCAGATACGGTACTTAATCTGCCCGATTTCCGGTCAAGTGAACGGACTTTTCAACTTATCTCACAAGTTGCTGGCCGCACAGGGAGAGGGCCAAAGGGAGGACGTGTTGTAGTACAATCTTTTAACCCTCAACATTACAGTATTACCTATGCTGCTGCGCACGATTATGATGGATTTGCAGAAAAAGAATTGGGATACAGAAAACAATTGAACTACCCTCCTTTTGGAAAATTAACCAGGATTGTACTCCGGAGTCCAAATGAGGAGAAAGTTAAAGAGAAAGCTTCTCTGGTTGCCGATACATTAAAAGAGATGGTAAAAGCGAATGGCAATTGCCTGGAAATCCTCGGGCCCTCACCAACACCTCTAACGAAAATCAATAATATGTTCCGATGGCATCTTTTACTAAAGGCACAGAACTACGATAGCATTCACCATGCCCTTCAAGGCATTGCAGATATGCTAAAATCTTCAAAAGGTGTACAAGCTATGGTTGATGTTGACCCCTATATGATGTTGTGAAAACGGGCATTTTTGCCATTTTTTATAAGTGACTGGAGGGGTGTCTCTTATAACTGTAATATTTTGCAGTAAAATACCTTATGATACAAATTCATTTCTTGCTGATTCCTGTGTATTCCTACTCATTCCAATGGAGTTGACTACGTTTTGACTACAATTTGACTACAGTAGAATATAAATGTTTGAGTGATCTTATATGAAATGGGAAAATAAGGTGAAATACGGTTTAAAAGGGTATATAATTTGGTAAATTACTAACTAGTATAACGTTTCATTAAAATATGG
>SULG01000141.1 GCA_005524015.1 Candidatus Jettenia ecosi | reverse complement strand
TGAAAAATATTTTGTAGTAGCAAGGTGCGCCTTGCTACTACGGTCTTTTCCGATTCATTCGGGTTAAAATATTAAAGCAAAATTTCATGAGATTGCAATGTATTTTATGGTAAAAGAACTTTACAGATTACCGCATGTATAATACCAATTTGCTTTCAAACATTAAAAGATAATCCAATTGAATCCTGCAATGTATAGCATATATGTTTCATAATATATTTATTGTTTAAAAGCAAATTTGTATAAGACCAAATAATGTTGTTCTTGTGTAAAACCGATGACAAAGCTGATGCTTATGGTAAAACGACCGATTAATTGCTTGCTATGGAAGGTTTTGTCTGGCAGGTTACAGAGCTTTTCAACCACGCATACGTTGCAAAGCGGCTTTCGTGCCACGCCGGCCGTGGGTTGGATTTTCATAACAAGGCATGCCCTTGTTCATTTTTCCCGTGGAATAATTTTGTATAGCGCTTGTTCGGTCTTATCGGAATCGCTGGACTTGTCCAATTCTAAGTGGTAGGAAAATTGTAAGATATGGGTATCCACGGCTATGGCCGGTTTCTGAAAGACGTTGCTTAGTAGCACACTGGCCATCCTTCTGCCTACCTCAGGCAAGCGAAGACTTTAGGGTCAGCTTGTCGGTGATTATTGAATTAGCAGTAACTAATACCAACAATACTATTCACAAATCAAAATGGGTGACCCAATTCACCCTGTTTAAGCTGGGCTAAAAAACTTTCAGCATCCTCATCGCAGAAGAGTATCTGTAAACGACGATTTCCTCGCTGAGTAACATGGTGTGGAACTGCCGGTACGACTACACGGACAATTCTGGACATGCTCACATCTTAACTTCTTTAATAACAAAGTCAATAATTAAGTATGGTGTCCCCAGAATTGGTCCAACCATTTGTTATGTCTTGGCCTATCTTTCCGATGTCACCGGTATGAATCGATTAATGAGGTACATTCCTTTCCCTGCATCGATAGTATCCGTTTTGAACCTAGCACTTCTACCTGCATTGTGTGAAACTAGATCCAGTTTGCAGGCTTCTTCGCTACTTGAATATATGTACTCATCAGCCATAACAATGGTGCGTCTGTTATATTCCTGTAGCTGAGAATGAGCTAAGACGCAGGATACTCCTTCTTTGCTCCAAGACGCTTGCAACATCAGATGACTACTGATCGGAAAGGTTACCTCTACTTCTTTGTCGGCAAAACCTGCCCCATAGGGCTGCCGCATCTGATAATTCGGAACGAACAATACCAACGGAGTGTCGCCAGTTATGAATTGGCCACCTGCCGGTGCACAGAGGAACCTAAACTGCATCTTACCGATGATATCTGCTAGATGAGAGTTGAGTGCAACATCGTACATGTAGCTGAGTAGTATCCAATTATCAATTTCGACGGTCATTAGATCTGACAACTTCTTTGGCTTAAGATCGGCTAACACTTTGGGCAGTGGTTGTAGTTTTCCATTTCGGAACAACATTTCTCCGACATTCTCGACCGATGCGCGTAGTCCTGTTTCAACATTCCTCTTGAACTTGGGGACGCGGAGATGCACAGTCGCGAGAAATTCAGCCAGCAGTCTAACCTGGCAGTCCTTGATTTCACGGTTCCCCATTATCTCTACTAAAAGATCACGCTGTTTTCCTTCTATTTTGGATAAGGCTTCTTCTATCTTCTTTTTTTCCGGGGGCTCCCCTTGAAGATCAACTGTATTGTAGTCTGAGATACACCCGGTATCATGAATCGCAGCCTTAAAGCGCTTGGGATTCTTTTTCTTGGTCGTCACATAGATTTGCGGATACTTGCCAGTTTGGGGAGAGCACTTAAAGAATTCGAGGTAGAATTGAGGCAAGTAATGGTGCTTTTTCGGTTGGCTCACTATCTTTCCTTTCTTCTACCTGCTGGAACTTCGTATCCCTTTCAGGCTGACATCTGAGACATAACAAGTTATTATACAGTTTCCGCTTTTTATCAAAACCAACTCTGAAAATCAATACAAAACAATAAATTATTAACAAAAAGTACAAAGCCGCATATGTTATTTTCGGTTAATGTTACTTTAGAAATTTCAGGGACACCATACTTAATTTTGGAGATTCCTATTTTTCTTTTAGACCCTTTGGGCCAAGTTTCTGCTAGAGTATTCTTTCAAGAATATTTTCAAGCCAACCTGTAAAACTATCATTACCACAAGGTCTTCCTGTTTGCACTTTTCGAATTCTTCATCCGATAGGCCACTGGAAAGAAAATCACTCCACTCGCCAAACATTCCAAGCGACGGAGCTACATGCACAAGCCGATCATCTCGTCCCACGATATGAGCAGATGCACTGCTCCATCGATACTCCTGTGGGTTCTTAACCATATAGCGCACGCGTCTCGCTTGCGCACTAAAAAATTCTTAATGATGTCAGAATAACAATACATTCATCTTTTCCGTATGCCTTGCGGGATGCTATTCGATTGCACAGAAATGCCATGAAAAATTACAAAAAGTACATTGTGATCCGCTTTTTGTGTTTTTCTTCCTACCACCATTCCCATCCGGTTGTTTTAACTGCTGAGTATTCTTACCGTTAAAAAATTTTATAGCTTTTTATCTTTAAAAACATGTTTGGAATACCACTTGTGCTAACAGGCCAGAAGGCATATAGAGGAAACAAAGAACTCGACTGTATAGAAATTTTCATTTTGTTTAAGCGGTTTATACACTGTCTGGCATAAAAAAATCCCCTTAGAAAATGGGGCAGGGGAGTTGTAAAATAGCCCAGAAAAAAACACAACCCCCTGAAAATCCTCCCTCTGTGCCCTCCGTGAGGGGGAGAAAGGGGGAGGGAGGACTTAAACAGAATAACCTGAATACTTGTTAAATAATTTCATCGTATAAAATCCTTTGTGCTAATACAAATTTGTTTTCAAACATTAAAAGATAATCCAATTGAATCCTGCAATATATAGCATATATATTTCATAATATATTTATTGTTTAAAAGCGAATTTGTATAAGATGCGTCTCACCGTGCGATAGTTTTCATTAACCATCATGAGGAGGAGTCTATTTATGCATACCACCAAAGGTAGTCTCGTTGTTTTTTTGTTTTACAGATGGGAGGATAGTTGTTCTTTTGATGTAGACGATACAGAAGACGAAGAATGAAAGTTCTCTAGATAAGCCACTCTTGTAATTATCATTACGATTATTATGTCAATTGTTTGTTATCGTACCGGGAGCGTAACCCGTTTAGATACCTGTTTCCGTTTATTTCAATGGATATCCTGACAGGAGCCAAATATGAGAAAGTTTATTCTATACGCAACTATGATGGTTCTTCTTTTTTCTCTGGCAACAACCCTGACGGCAGATGTCGTTACGGTTTTTGAACACACGTATGTGCGCCAGACCGGATCACCCATCACACAGACAGACACATTCCCCGGCATTAAAAGCCTCACTACTCTACGGGTAACCAATGGCGGTCTTGAGAAAGCAGACAACAAGAAGGTAAGCAGTGCAGATATTGTATTAAACAAAGAGACCATCATCGACTCATCCAATTTTAATAAAAATGTAGCGTCAGTAGGCGTAGAGAAGACTCTTGATGGCAAAATAAATACGATTGAAGTTACCGTAAGAGGCAAACCGGGAGGAGCATTAACCGTCCAGGTACTTGCCGAAGATGGCGATATCGACTTTGACAATGATGGTTTTACGGGAGCCGAGGGGGATTGTGACGATAACAATTCCTCTGTAAACCCGAAGGCTCAGGAAATATGCGACGACGTGGACAATAACTGCGACGGACAGATTGATGAGGAGCTGAAAACCACATTTTATGGAGATGCCGATGGCGACGGATACGGGAACCCACAGGTTACCACAAAGGCATGCAGCCAGCCTTCAGGCTATGTTGCTAATAATACCGACTGTGACGACACCAATGCTGCGGTAAATCCGGGAGCTACAGAGATAAAGAAGAACGGCATTGATGATGACTGTAACGCATCGACACCGGATGATGATACAGGAGTGAACCTTCCACCTGATCCCGGGGAGGAAGGAAAGAAGACATTGCTGGGGATAGATATGGATGGGGATGGGGTTCGTGATGACATTCAACGGTACATATACTTTACCTATCCCGATGATAAGAAGCTTCGATTAGGCCTTACGTACTATGCAAAAGAGTTTCAGGACGTGCTTAAAGATGCTAATGACCGTGAGGCTGCTTATGAACATGCAAAGAAAATAGTTCGTCATGATGAATGTCTTTGGTACCTTAGGGGAGAGGAGTCCATAGATATTTGTAGTGCATTGCGTGCAAAGATACTGAATACCAGGGAACGCAGCATTGCATACATTAAATACAACGATAGTCTGGCTGGAAGAATTATTTCTTTAGCACCAAGGAAGGAATGGAAGGATAGTTGCTCATTTGATGTCGACGATACAGGAGGTGACCAATGAACATCCGATGGATATCTCATATAGTATTTCTTGTTACCTTTCTTGTTATGTCAGGTGTTGTTTATGGCGAAGAAGATCAGCCGTGTCAACCTGGTGTCGTTGTCTTTTTTGGAAATGGCGTGTGGAATGACGTGGAGAATGCCAAAGCAAGTACATTCTTACTAACGGATCGATTAGAAACACACATATCAGGGACGAATCTGGACGGCATAATAACATACAAATTAGCTCACAATCCCTCCGAAGGTGCATTAGAGGATTTGTTGGAGACTTTTGAACAAGAAGCGCAAACTGATTATAGTAAACTCTGGAACTATCTTGCCGGTTTGGATATTATGCCGGATTACCTTCAAGACAAATTGAAAGAGATTGCAAACAGAGTTAATGCCGCTATTGTAAGCGCCAACCCGTCAGTTCAAGAGCATATTGGACAGTATAATACATATTTAGGTGAAGGCAGGAAGGTGGTACTTGTCGCACATTCTCAAGGCAACCTGTATGGCAATATTGCGTACCTTGGTATAGACCCGCAATATCTTGATAGATTCGGTATCGTATCAGTAGCCAATCCGGACGATTACGTTGCCGGTGGAGGTCCCTATACAACGATTAAAGAAGATCTTATCATCGGCAGCCTTCCAACTGCATTAGATTCAAATGTTAACAATTTCTCAAACACCTATATCAATCCGTTTGATTTGAGTGGCCATAGCTTTATAAAATCTTATATGTTTTCTGGTCATGACGCTGAAAAACAAATCCTTGAGGATGTCGTTAACACGGTCGATAAACTCAGTTCTTCGTATGAGATTACAGAAATCGTGAATACGTATAATATTCTCAAGGTTGTCTGCGGTAATCCAGGCACAACATTGGTAACAATACCCCAAGATGTATATATTACGGAAATCAGCACCTATCACTGGTGCGATGGAGGCCAGCCTGCCGGAACACATTCTTTATACAATCTCAACTCATTTCTCATGTATGGGCCATTTTCAGCAACGATCGACTTTCGTTTCTGGCTATCATATCCCAATACCTATGTACCCGCAGGAGGCTATGAAGTCATCGATTCTGAACCAAGCACTTGGTCACACACGTATAGCGGTGGATTTGTGAGAATCAGGGGAATATTGTGTTACTAATGTACATTCATTGCTCGTTTTCATTAACCTTTATGATGAGGAATCCGTTTATGCATACCATCAAAGGGAGTCTCGTCGTTCTTTTGTTTTACAGCCTGGTTGTTTTTGTATCTACGGATCTTGTACAGGGTAACAGTAATAGTGGTTTTGTGCTTCCGTCTGATCCCGGTAAGGTAGGAAAGGAAACACTACTTGGGATAGATACGGATGGGGATGGGGTCCGTGATGACATTCAACGGTACATATACTTTACCTATCCCGATGATAAGAAACTTCGATTGGCCCTTACTTACTATGCTAAAGAGTTCCAAGGTGTGCTTAAAGATGCTAATGACCGTGAGGCTGCTTACGAACATGCAAAGAATATGGTTCGCCATGGTGATTGCCTCTGGTACCTTAAGGATGAGGAATCCATAGATATTTGTAGTGCATTGCGTGCCAAGATTCTGAATACCAGGGAGCGCAGTATTGCATACATTAGGTACAGTGACAATTTGGGTGGCAGAATAATTTCAGGCGCTCCACAGAAAGAATGGAAGGACAGTTGTTCCTTTGCTGTGGACGATGCAGGAGAAGACCAATGAAAAGTCAAAGGTGTGATATTCCGACTCAGCATTAAGCAGGCGACTTTGAAATTATATACAGCGTCATTAATCAGATACAAATCCCCGTTTTCACGGGGACAAGTATGTCATTCCCGCCCCCGCTTTCACGAGGATAAACTCCAGCGGGAATCCGGAAAAACACTGGATTCCGGGTCAAGCCCGGAATGACCGACGCTTGTCCTACCGATATGATTAATTTTTAGGGTTTATGAAATTAACTAATGAATAACAAAAAATCTCACAAAAATAATTCTATCACCACATTCACCATTACCAACCAGCATCTTCCCCATTGGCAATTATCCAATTCCGTATATTTTATTAGAAAATTACAGGGACACGATACTTAATTTTAGAGATTTCTATTTTTTGCTTTGAGTCAACTTTGGACCAAGTTTCTGCTTATAAAGTATTCTTCCAAAATGTATGCAGATGCACTGCTCCATCGATACTCCTGGGTTTCTTAACCAAATTTGCCCTTACAGGATTCAGTTCAACAGAGCGATTACACGAGCAATTCTGGACATGTACACATCTTAACTAAGTACCTGAACATAAATATTTGCATACCGAAAACCTCTGCATGCAAAGATAAACGTACAAAAATTTGTGGTCAGGTACTTATTTTAAAAACAATGTCAATAATTAAGTATGGTATCTCCAGAATTTAA
>SULG01000140.1 GCA_005524015.1 Candidatus Jettenia ecosi | reverse complement strand
GAAGAAAAGGGAAAAGAAAGAATCATTGCTGTTCCTTGAGAAAAGAGAAAATTCATAGGAGTTCTTTAGATAAGGGATGAGTGAAATTATTTCTCAAAAGAAATGAATGGAATCTTCCCCCTTTTTTAAAGCTTATCCTTACCCACATCTTTAGAATACCATGAAGAGATGCCTGGCCGGTGGCATCTCTAGAAAAATTTTTATTCTCTGTAAGCCTATTCCTGGGTGGCACTGACAAACTCTGTTTGTCAGTGTGGTATTATATTCCCTATCCACGGGTGTATTCGAACAACACGGACAAACCATGTCCCCGGACAAGACGTACGGGGACATGGTTTGTCCGTGCCACCCTGTTTAATCTTATCGCAATACTCAAATTTACCTCTCTGACTTGTGGGTAATGATAAGTTAAAAGAGGGATTACTTCTCCTTTGTTCTGGGCTTTGACTTGCTCGCAATAGCTGTTAACCATTAACCCTTTTGGACATTTCCATATATTTTAAACTGAACTTTAAGAGAATGGAGCTTGCAAATGTATCAATATTTATACGGTATCACAAGGGCGTTTCGCAGACCGACTCAAGATATACTTGGTATTGAAAATATCCGTGTTCGTGCTTTACCATATCGGGAAATAACGGCTCTCATATCAGAGGTTACGACGGCCAAGATACCGATATCGAATGAAAATGTATTACGCCATGCATCGGTAATTGAGATCTTGCAAAAAGAACAAACGGTTCTTCCTATGCGATTTTCATCTGTATTTAAGAGTGGGAAAGAAGTATTTGAATTTCTGAATAATAGATATGCAATGTTTATTGCAGACCTGGAGCAATTGCACAATACATTTGAAATGGGACTACGCATTATTATGAAGGGTAGTGATGTAAGGAATGCGCAGTCTGTTCAATCTGATATCAATGGGAATGTATCGAAAAGAAATCAGACAAATGCACCACAATCCTATAGATTTGGAAAAAATAGTTTAAGCTCAGGTACGGCATATTTAGAACGGCAACGCGCCTATTATACAGTTCTGGATGAGAACAAGACTTCCGTTCAGGAAATAGTGAGTACCTGTCATGCGCAATTTGAGGGTATCTATACCAAATTTCAGTGGGATAAGAGTCTTTCTTCTTTGCCGGGAATATCTCTCAATTATTTGGTACACAAGGATTTTTTATCTGAATTCAGGATCAGATTCTATGATCTCGTGACGAGCTTGAAAGAATTCCGGTTTTTGTATTCCGGCCCCTGGCCTCCTTATCATTTTGTTTCGGGGAATAGAGGATAGTGTAAAAATATCAACAGGAGTGCGTTCTGCTGCTCTTTTCGGAAATTAGTATAATATCAAAACATTATGGAAAACTACAGCACTTTGGAGAGATTTGTAACACTTTAGTTTTTTTGAAAAACAACCCCATAGGATGAAATGTTTATAGAAACAGGTGATATACAAAACCTTAGCTCCATCGGAGCGGTATGTGACTTAACACAGAAACACCATGGCGCTCCGATGGAGCTTGATTGTGGCGGAATGGTTTGTCTATAAACATAGCGCTCCCAGCGGAGCTTTTCACGGTATTTTTTCAAAAAACCAGGGTATTACAGAAACTTTAGATTTTGGAGAAAATTTTGAATAGTACAGGTCTTGATAAGATACATTTGTCAGAAGGGAAATACGAGCGCCTTTGCATGATGATCTTTTCATGTATCCCATCCTCTCTCTTAATGTTTGATCGTAAACTCAAGGTATTGATTGCCAACAAGAATTTTCTCGAGAAATCACGGAGAACAGAAAGAGAAACTATTGGGAAGCATGTGGATGACATATTTCCGATCGTTATCCTGCAATACACCCGACTTGCTGAAAGGCTAAGGAGGGTATTTGAGACAGGAGTGGGTGATCGGGGTCGTGAGATGCATTATCGATCTCCTGGCTTGCAAAGCAGGGTGTATTTTTATAGTTTAACTCCTCTCAAAGATGATCAGGGGATTGTTGAAAACGTCCTGCTTATCATGGATGATATTACGCAGCAGGTAAGTTTACGCGAGAAAGTCAGGCAAACAGAGCGTCATCTCGCTGGAGTGGTCGAGAGCGCCAATGATATTGTTACTTCGCTAGATTCTATAGGGATGATTACCACATGGAATAATGCAGCAGAGAAAATTTCTGGTTATATAGACAGAGAATTAGTGGGTAAACCGTTGATAACAATATGCGCGGATGCACAAAAGCCAACATTGGCCGCTATCATAGAGAATCTTTCCCGGGGAGAAACCGTAAAACATATAGAATTAGGTCTTAAGACAAAGACCGGGAAGATAATTCCTATTTCCTGGAGTTTTGCTCTGATGAAAGATGATTTACAAACCGTGGTAGGTATTGTAGGTGTAGGGCAAGACCTTACTGAGAGACGTGAATTAGAAGCACAATTATTTCATTCTGCAAAGCTCGCTTCGCTGGGGGTAATGGCTGGTGGCATAGCGCATGAGATTCGAAATCCATTGGGTATCAGTTCTGCTGCCGCTCAGATTTTATTGGAATGTCCGGAAAATGAAAGTTTGCGTAAAGAGTGTGCGGAAAAGATCTATTTGGGTATTAAACGCGCCTCCCGGATAATCGAAGAATTGCTCAAATTTGCACGGCCTTCCGACGGGCGTTCTGAACCGACGAATATCAATGATGCCATTATGGAAACTTTTACGCTCATTGAAAAACAGTTGCTATTAATGCGAATCGAGATTAAAAGAAATCTATATCCGTATATTCCAATTATGAAAGCAGAGAAGAATTTATTACAACAAGCTTTTCTGAATATAATCCTCAACGCCTCCAATGCTATGCCTGATGGAGGAACCTTAACGGTAACAACTTCAATTAATCGGAATGATAGAATCGTCATTGTCTTTGAGGATACAGGTTGCGGTATACCAATTGAGAATGTTGATAAGATATTTGATCCATTCTTTACCACTATGCCGGTAGGCAAGGGCACTGGTCTTGGGTTATCAATTACCTACAGTATTATCAGACAACACGAAGGAACTATACAGGTAGAAAGCACAGTAGGAAAAGGTTCTACTTTTACCATTCAACTACCGGTGAAGAAATAATACAAGACAAAAGGTGCCAGGCAGAGATTCACCGAGTCTCCGATAATAATCCCATGATTTTATAGCTTATGATGAAAATGAAAAGAAGATGTCAGAAAAACCACAAATACTTATTGTAGATGATGAAATGGATATGTGCTGGGCGCTGGAAAGTATCCTGATACCGAAAGGTTATAAATCATATTCGGTAACCAGCGGGAAAGAAGGGCTTGAATTGCTCAAACAGCTATATCCAAGTGTTCGATTAATCTTCCTTGACGTCAAACTACCCGATATTGATGGTTTAAAGCTGGCAAATCTCATTAAGCAATATTATCCGGAAATAAAAATTGCTCTTATTACCGGGTATTATTACCGGGATACTCTATCCGTACAACAGGGGCTTGCCAAAGGTCTCTTTGATTATTTTATCGGTAAACCGTTTAATATTTCAGAAATACGCCTGACTATAGAAAACTCCTTCCTTTCATAACACAAAATTTCCGTATGCAGGGCAAGGCTTCACAGGCTGTCCGAGAATGCTTTCACACGACAAATCCTATACTCTATGTTGAAAAAATATTAGCATGATAACAATATTTAGTATGGCATTTGTGTGTCGATTGAATTCTCGGACAGCCTGTTTAGTCTTGCTTCCCCACCTGAATAAGCTATCCGGGAATTGTTTTATAAATCACATGCTCTCCGTTCTCCGGTATCGTGATCAATGTTTGCCCTGTACACAATGGTAGAGACGCAAGACGTTGCGTCTCTACGTTGTGCTCTGACATACGCTGGTGTACTTGGTTTCATCCATGGGGTTTATAATCATTTCACCCCTTCGGGGTTATGTATTCGTGGTTGTATGTTATCTATAATCATGACAGCCCTTCGGGCTTAGATTATAGTATCTTAGGGTTATTGTTCTCTTACTCTGTAGTTACAGAGATCATACATGGGGCTATCTTTGGCAGGAGAGACGTAAAATCTTACTGTCTTTCCTCATGAAAAAATGGAGCCGATGTAGGGCGAGGCTTTACAGGCTGTCCGAGAATGCTTTCACACGACAAATCCTATATTATATGCTGACAAAGTATTAGCATGATAACAATATTTAGTATGGCATTTGTGGGTCGATTGAATTCTCGGACAGCCTGTTTAGCCTTGCCCTAATGCACCTGAGAGGTGAGAGACTTCTTAAGGGAAAACGCTTTCCGCCCTGTAATCGACCCTAACTGCGTCCCTGTCAATCCCGATTGAGGACCCACTGACCGGAGAGCCGTATGCGGGAGATCCGCCTGTACGGTTCGGAGGGAGGGGAGGCGGTATATGCATCAAGCTAACATATGGAAACGGTGAAGAATAACAAATCACCCATAATCCCCCTTAGTCCCCCTTTAGAAAAGGGGGAAATATTTGATATTTTTGGTCAGCTTTAGAAAAGGGGGAAATGTATAATTTCTCTTAGTCTCCCTTTAGAAAAGGGAGAAAGGTTTGATGTTTTTGATCAGGCAAACCTTTCTCAAGAGAAAATCCTTCCTTCTTTCCCCCCCTTTCTAAACTTATCCTTTTTTCCCTTTTTTTGACTTATTCTTCTTTCCCCCCTTTTTTAACTTACAGTTGGACAATTTTTTTGCTGGACAAATTATCCATAATCAGATTGAGGTATACTCATTGTGAGGGAAACACCTATCAAAATATCAGCAAGCCTTCGTATTCCCCGCCACATTACTTCCACGCCAGGTTCTCTACCTTTGCCCTTTATAAATCCACCAAGCGTTGCAATAATAAGAATTGCCTCACGCAGTGACAAACTCTTACCCTTATTTGCAGCATATTCTCCACGGTATTTGATCAATTTTAAAACTTCTATTTCCTGCCCACTAAAAAACAAATCACTGGCAACCTCCGGTGTCTCTCTGCCTTGCATGGTTAAATACATCAACCGCCACGCCGTTATCATATCAATCGTCAAGCACCTCTCCAGCCTATCCAAACTCCCCAGCCTTCTGTCCTCACTCCTGCGACCACTCTTCAATATCTTGTGAAACACCTCTATCCGAAATCGTACCGTATACCACTGTACCTTTTCACACGCCTGATCAAAGTCTCTGACTTCTCTATTCGTTAACAATTTCCAGTCAAGCCCCTCTTCTCCTTTAGGTGGCGATACCTCTTTCGCTCGTATTGCCCACAGCCTTATATCCTCTTTCTCTCTTTTGGGATGCCTTATCCTGACTTCCCGAAACTGTATCTCTAACTCCGCCTCTCGTTCTCTCTTGTCTTTCCCTTTGACAAACACCCTCATCCTTCCAACAGGCGTCTCTCTGTCCACGACTTCCCATACCTTTGTATCCTCACACACCCTCCTGTTGTGAAAAGAGCGCACTAAAAATGAAACCTCCTGTTGGCTTGCCAGTTCAAACAATTCATAGATATCCGCTTCCCTATCTCCCACACTTACCCACTGCACTCCGGACGCCTCTTTCATGGCTCCGGCTGTCGCTTGCAGACTCCTTAACCACTTATAACTCTCCTTCTCCTCTATCGGCTTTTGCTTCCTCTTTGCCTTTCTCCAGTGTTCCTCAGGGTCTCTTGCCCATGTCTGCGCATCTAATACCCCCAACGGTATTCCGGTCGTAGTAAAAACCACCGTATCGTGCAGAAAATACCCATCCTCCCCTTGCTTCGTTGACAAACACCCAAGTCCCTCTGTTGCTTCATGGTTAGACAAATTCATGCTTGTCGTGTCATTTACCGAAAGTACCACTTTATACTCTTCGGCCCTCTTGAGTGTCTGCTTTCTATGCGCATGTAATATATCTGCCGGATTTACCCCCTCATCTCCAAAAAATCTGTATGCCCCCTTCAACTTCGCCCCCGTGTTACATGCCATGGGTATCGGTAACGCCGGACTTGCAAAAAAATCCCGGACGATACTCATCACCCTTTTTTTCTTCGCAAGGTTGGGAAGTCTTACATCCTGAAATTCTTCCTCCACCCAGTCCTCGTATTCTCGCTCTTGCCTTCCTGCTTCCAATATCCCCGCTTCTAACTCATAGGCAAACACATATTTCCTTGAAAGTTTGTTCTGATGATATCGGTCGTTCCGCCCTCTCCCTTGTGTCTCCCCCAAATACTCCCAATTCGACGCCTTATAGCATGTCCCCTCATAACGCCCCTTCTCCACATACGTCTCCACCAGTACGGGCGTTGTCTTATACGCCTCTTCCCAATCACCCGGCAGCCTCTTCAGTGCCTTTGACATCACATGGGATGCCAGGTTTTTCACCCGCAACCACGGAACAATCAAAAATCGACTGTTGCTTACTACTTTCCTTAAACCACTCTTCCGCTCCTCTTCATCCCATCCCAATCGCTCATCTCGCACCTTTACTCGCCATGCCGACGATGAAAACGACATCGCTCCTATCCACCCTACCTCTGAACTCTTTACCAAATATTTTATCTGCTGACCATACAACTTTGCTGAATACAAATAATGATACTCTTCCAGCATCTCTTTCCAAATACTATAGTTGAGATCATTTTTCCCTCTTACCAATACTAATCCGATCTCTCTCAATTCCCTCAGCTCGTACTCCCGGTATCTCCTTTCTCCCGTATTTCCCCCATGTCCAATTTCTTCGCTTTGGCTTACTTTTGGCATCATGTACCTTAGTATGCCATTTATACCTCATTTGACCATACAACTTTGCTGAATACAAATAATGATACTCTTCCAGCATCTCTTTCCAAATACTATAGTTGAGATCATTTTTCCCTCTTACCAATACTAATCCGATCTCTCTCAATTCC
>SULG01000139.1 GCA_005524015.1 Candidatus Jettenia ecosi | reverse complement strand
ATAAGATGCAAATCTGATTCGGAGGCTGTCCAAAAAGATTATCTTTTAACGGTCGTTGCAGGCAAGCCAATGCCCGAAACAAAGGAGAAATAATCCCCCTTGATCCCCCTTTAGAAAAGGGGGAAATGTGATTATTTCTTTCGTTAAGCAAGGGAATCAATACCCCTGTATTTCTCCTTCGGTAAGGCTTCCCAGGTTCCCCTTTTCTCAACCATTCATCCATCTCTTCCGTTTTCTCAATTGCTCATGTATCTTCCCCTTTTCTAACTTATCCTTACCCACATCTTTCTCTTTCGTACACCCTATATTCCATAAGAAGTAAGCGATAGTGGGCAGATATTCTCGTTCCAACGCTCTGCGTCATATTTCAAGAATCGGTCTGTTTTTAAGATGGCGTAGTGGCTATAATCATGAGAATGTCTTTATCTGCATCTTATCGTTAAACATCCGAGACAAGACGCGGAGCGTCCCTGGCGCGTTCCAACGCAGAGCGTTGAAACGAGAAGGAAGAACAGGGTGGCACGGACAAACTTGTTTGTCCGTGTTGTTTGAGTACACACGTGGATATGAAATATACCACACTGACAAACAGAGTTTGTCAGTGCAACCCAGAAATAGGTTTACAGAGAATAAAAATTTTCAGAGAGACAACCCCGGCGAGACATCTCTTCATGGTATTCTAAAGATGTGGGTAAGGATAAGCTTTTCTAAAGGGGGACCGAGGGGGATTACGATGCTTCAATTGCTCCTCCTTCGCAGTGGTATGATACTACTTTTTTGGATAATTCTTATCCATAACACCCTTATAATCCAACGGTGTTTTGAGTAACTACCGATTTTCGATGCATGGATCCCATGAGAAAAAAGAAGAGCTGTATTCTTCTGTGCTGCCGGGAATTATCACTTCGTAGTCCTCGCCTTTACCCTCATGTGAGACCTTAAACATTTTTTCTCAAAAGTCCTTTAACACGCTAAACCAAATTCTGCTGTCAAATTCATCCTGCCCAATTATGGGAAATTCTATTCCTGGCATGAGCCAGAATTCGTGCCCAAGGTTCCATCTAACACCGGGAAGAATGCTTACTACCGTAGTATCATCGTCAGATCCCACATCCGAACTTCCGTTCAGTTCGACAAATAAGGTAAGATTACCAAAGAATGGCGCATCTTTTGGTGTAATGGTCTTGGTCAAAGCAGTACCATAGACAATTGTGGTATCCGGGTCCTCATCGGTTTTCCCCCCTGCCGGAATATCAAGCCCGAAGAATCCATGAAGGGCAAAACGTCTGCCAAGGTCTCTCCACATACCAATACCAGGGCTGATCGTAGTCATACCACTTCCTAATCCAAGATCTTCATCTCCGGTCGGGAATTTTACATCCAATATAGATAGGAATGTCGTGTTACGTGTCTCAAGAAGCATTACTCTGGTTATAAGTGAGGTATCACCAAAGCCACTATGATCGTTACCATTGTTGGGGGATAGTGATACTATGGTTGGCTCAACTTCCAGTAAAAGCCTTCGGCTGATTGGCATTTCAAATTCAAACTCCCATTCGTGCTCATCAATCTTACCACTATCACCGTTATTCGTGAACGAGTAGTTCATACGCACCTCACGCTCAAAGACCGTGGCAGGAATCTTAAGGAGTCTGAAACGAGGGGCCTGATCTGGTGCCTGTTCGGGTTCTTCCCATTGACCAAATTTCCAACCTTCAGAAAAGAAGTTTGAAAGGGTAAGATCCGGTTTTTTCTCAGAAAATTCTTCAGCCCGGAGGAGAGACGTAAGTAAATTGGTGAGAAAAATACAACAAAATAAAATGTACACACAAATAAAAAATCTGTGATGAAGCAATACTATCTTCCCGTAACTCTTTTTCGGCCAATTTCCTGTTCGTGTCTGTTTCACTGAAATGCTCCTTTCGCTCTTGTTCTATCAATAATCATAGATCATATCAATCCAACTGCCATCGCTAACGATACGAGAAGCAAGAGTACTCCAACGATGATTTGGATGGTACGCATGGTAATTTTTTTGATCAGGCGCGAGCCAATAAACGATCCTAAAAATGCTGTTAAGGTAGCAGCCGTAACTAATCCAATCCCAATCTGATCTTGCAGCACAGCAAAGTTTTTTGAAAAGAAGGTGATTCCATAGACCGTGAGACGGGCTATATCCACTATTACAGCAGAAACAACCGATGTCCCGATAAAGGACTCTTTTTTTAGTCCTGCTCTGATCAAAAAAGCGGAACGCAGGGCGCCTTGTTGCCCTGATAGCCCCCCAAAGAATCCGGAAAGCGCTCCGCCGAGTGGAATATACCTCGGATGAAATCCGAGTTTTTCAAAACGTGGACTGAGTTCCAGGATTGAGAACATTGCCAAAAGAGTGGCAATCGCCAGTTTTACGGCTGTAATGGTGAAGGTTTTTCCCGCAAGCTTGTATTCTGCAATGGGTTGAATATTCGCAAAATAGTTTAATAGCAATGCCCCGACAATGGACATGATTGAGGCAGGAAGGGCAAACTTCAGTACTATTTTTAAATCTGCCATCCTGCCAACTAGCCCTAATTTGAAGATATTATTAGCCAGATGGACGATAGCAGTTGTTGCAACGGCTATTTCTACGGGAAAAAAGATCGCAAACGCAGGCATAAGGAGGGTGCCTAATCCAAAACCAGAAAAAAGCGTTAAAGCAGAAACGATAAGTGCTACCGTGCAAATGATGAAATAAGCCATGCATATTCCTTTCTGGGTATTTGAAAATATAAAAAATCCAGGCTATAAAAACATAGCCTGAAGTGGTCATATTCTTCATGTATTGAATCCCTGATAACCTCGATTCTGTATCATTTTTCGTAACTATTCAGGTTGTTTTTATGACTACCATATGTGGAAAAAAATGGCAAAAATCACATAAATTAGTATATATTGCACTGCTATATAGAGACAAAAATTACAAATCAAGGGTTTTTTAACATATATAGTGTTTTTTGCTTAAACTACCTGAGTAGTTACCATTTTTCTTTTACAACCTCATCATACAATTCCTTTCGCTTGATTGTATAGGAATTTTCATTTTATTTATGTAGCAATGGTGGATTCACTTCGTTTAATCCACCCTACATGTAATTCTATAATGAGTAGGGTGGATTAAGCGGGACGAATCCACCAGAGGAGCTGATCATTTCATAATGAAAATCATTTGATTATTACTCCCTGTCTGATATAATTTCATTTTGAAATGGTCTTTTTCAAATCTAAGAATACTTAATAAACGTTCTGGAGATTTATACCCATGTCTGAGCAACGAAAAAAGGTGGTATTGGCCTATTCAGGCGGTCTCGATACCTCTGTGGCAATTAAATGGATTCCCGAAAAATACCATATGGATGTTATTACGGTAACTATCGATCTGGGCGCGGTAAAGGATCTGGATGCCATTCGGGAAAAGGCGCTAAAAATCGGGGCTAAAAAGGCAATTGTGATTGACGCAAAGGATACCTTTGTTAAATATTTCATATTTCCCGCTCTGCAGGCAGGGGCCTTATATGAAGGGGTTTATCCTCTGGCAACGGCTCTCGGTAGACCGCTTATTGCAAAATTATTAGCAGATGTAGCACTTGAAGAAAATGCGGATGCTGTGGCTCACGGTTGCACCGGGAAGGGAAACGACCAGGTGCGATTAGATGTATCTTTGCAGGTCTTGAATCCCCGGTTACAGATTATTGCCCCGGTCAGGGAGTGGAGGATGACCCGTGATGAGGAGATCCGATATGCCGAGGAGCATAATATCCCCGTGGAAGCAAAGATTAAAAGCCCCTATAGCACGGATGAGAATCTCTGGGGAAGGAGTATCGAGTGCGGTGTTCTGGAAGATCCATGGATAGAACCGCCAGAGGAGGTTTACAAATGGACAAAGAATGCAAAAGACGCCCCTGACGAATCCGAGTATATTAAGATTGAATTTGCAAGGGGTATTCCCATAGCAATTAACGATGAGGAGATGGACGGTGTTACCCTGATTAATACGTTAAATGCATGGGGAGGGAAGCATGGCGTTGGCCGCATTGATCATTTGGAGAACCGGCTTGTAGGCATTAAGTCCAGAGAGATTTACGAATCTCCCGCTGCTGTGATATTGCATACGGCACATAAGGCGCTGGAAGGTATGATTATGACAAAAGACGCCCTGAGATTTAAGGATATAATATCTGCCCAGTATGCGGATTTAATTTATAACGGGTTGTGGTTTTCTGCCTTTCATCAGGATCTCGTGGCTTATGTGCTGAGTAATCAGCGTCTGATGAACGGGACGATCCGTATGAGGTTATCAAAAGGGACCTGCACGGTAGTGGGGCGTAAATCACCGCTATCCCTGTATAATGAAAAGTTAGCTACTTATCAGAAAGAAGACACCTTTGATCATAGCGCAGCTCTCGGATTTATCAAGATATATGGGTTGCCTGTGAAGATACAGGCACAAAAGCAAATGGATATCCTTGCAGGCAGAGAGGCGTTACATCTGGATTCGATTATGCCACCGAAGGTGAAATTGATTGATAAGTCCGGAGGCGGATAAACGTGAAATAATGAGAGTGTTGTTATTATTCCCCCCATCCTGGCATCCTTCTCAACCCTATCTGAGTTTACCGTCACTAACTGCCTTTTTAAAGCAACAGGGTGTTCATGATGTTGCCCAGCGGGATTTGAATATCGAGTTGCTGGATATACTCCTCACCAAAAAAACCTGCAGTGAGTTCTATCAAAAGATTATCGATGCCTTACGGCGTATGGATAATTCATGGGAGACGCCCCGGCGGGGCGTCTCTGCGAATTGGCAAGAAAAATATCAGGCATTGGCTCATGCATCGGAAGCTATTCCTGCGATAATTGATAAGATAGAGCCTGCGAAAAATACGTTAAGATCCGAAGGTTTTTATGATCTTGAGCGGTATATGGAAAGTGTTCACATTATCAATGAATCCCTCAGTCTCATGTCTGCCCTGTACTATCCCTCTTCACTGACTGCGCTCAGCAATGATATGCGGTATTCGGTATATTCTTCACAAGAAATTTTTCAGGCGCTGGGCGATGAAGAAGAAAATATATTTCTCAATCTGTATAAGGATCACATTCTTTCTTCCATCCTCGATTTTCCTCCCGATCTGCTGGGTATTTCCATTACCAGCACTTCACAGATCATACCTGGATTAACCCTTGCAAAATTACTCAGGGATCGAAATAAAGAAATCTACATTACGATAGGGGGGAGTGTTTTTACCAAGCTCATTGAAAATCTGAAAAAAATAGATAGCATGTTCTCGAGTGTAGACAGTTTTATTGTTTTTGAGGGTGAGCATGCCTTGCTGAAGCTTGTAGAACAAGTGGACGGCAAGCGGGATTTTCGGAAAGTGCCCAATCTGGTGTATCGGGAAAACAACGTTACGAGGATCAATGAGCCATTTTATGCAGAAGATTTGAATGCGCTGCCTACGCCTGACTTTGATGGCCTTCCCTTAAAACTGTATCATGCCCCTGAGTCTGTTTTACCGGTACAAACATCGAGGGGGTGTTACTACCGGAAATGCGCCTTTTGCAATTTACATCTGGACCACAGGAATTTCCGGTTGCGCCGGATTGAATTGCTGATGGAAGATATCCGTACACTTTCACATAAGTATCATACACCGTATTTCTTCTTTACGGATGAGTCCGTTCCTATGAATCAATTGCAGGAGATATCGCAAAATCTTCTGGAGAGCCGGCAGAATATCAAATGGATGGCGGGGGTAAGGTTTGAGAACGCCCTCGATAGTGATTTATTGGGGAAGATGGCGAAGTCAGGATGTCAAAAGCTGGTGTTTGGTCTGGAATCGTATAATCAGAGGGTATTGGATTTGATGAAAAAGGGGATTAAGACCGATGTGGTGAAAAACATATTGAATGCCTGTTTAGAAGCGGGCATATCATTTCATCTCTATATTATCATCGGATTTCCGACAGAAACCGGGAAAGAGGCGCAAGAGACGCTTGATTTTGTGCTCACCAAAGAATATCTGGCTTCAACAGGTTTTTCCTGCTTGCCGTCTCTTTTTGGAATGGAGAAGGATTCTCCTATTACTCATAATCCTGAGAAATATGGATTGAGGAGCCTGATGGCTCCCGGGAGTGAGGATTTGGGATTGGGCTATTTTTATGAAGTAGATCAGGGGATGTCTCCGGAAGAGGCCGAAAGAATGTATCGTTATGTGATACGTCAGTTGAGCGAAAAGTTATGTCCATTTCCCTATAACTATTCTTTACCCGACGGACTGCTCTATCTTACCCATGAAGCAGGGATTTGAGTAATTCAAAGCATCATATGCTGAGTCGGGGGCATATCTAGTACACTATCAACTTGATTTACTATAATAGACTTTTTCGTATTTGTCGTTGCGAGGGGTTTTTTCCCGAAGCAATCTCTTTTCTGAACTATTCAAGAGATTGCTTCGGACAATACCCTCGCAATGACAAGATAATACCTGAAAGAAATGTTCAACGTCTCGATTCAATCGTGGAAGATTGAGCCAGCCGCAGTATTATGAATTATCTTGATACTGTACTATAGATAACTTTATCAGAATTATGGTAACACGGTAGTTTTTTGAAAAAATACCGTGAGAAGCTCCGTTAGGAGCGAAATGTTTATAGACACATCATTCTGCCACAATCAAGCTCCATCGGAGCGGCATGGTGTTTCTGTATTAAGGTCACATACCGCTCCGATGGAGCTAAGGTTTTGTATATCACATGTTTCTAGAAACATTTCACCCCTATGGGGTTGTTTTTCAAAAAACTATAGGGTACGACCTCAAAAGACTACGGTGTTATGAGTTATGGTATATCCTGGTTTACAATCTCATGGAATGGAGAGGAATTTCAAAGCGATTCTGTAGTGGCAAGGCGCGCCTTGCCACTACACGTCTTTATGATGTGAAAGTCGCCAAAGGCCTAATTAATGTATAGGAATTTCAAACTTGTAGTCTTCCCCCTGAAT
>SULG01000138.1 GCA_005524015.1 Candidatus Jettenia ecosi | reverse complement strand
GAATAGGAATGATTATTCAACTTCAACGATCCCGAAAATAATAAGTGGCTATACAGAGGAATGTCTTGCCGTTACGAAAGCATTGTATGATTCTGTCGTTGTTAAGACTATTCCCGTAACATCAACAAAGATTGCTGAGGCGACGAAGCTTCTTGAGAATATCTACAGGGCAGTAAATATTGCCCTTGTGAATGAGCTGAAGATGCTTTTCGACAAGATGGGGATCGATGTATGGGAGGTTATTGATGCGGCAAAGACAAAGCCTTTTGGATTTCAGGCCTTTTATCCCGGTCCCGGTCTTGGTGGTCATTGTATACCGATCGATCCTTTTTATCTCACATGGAAGGCGAGGGAGTATGAGTTCTCTACCCGGTTTATTGAGCTTGCTGGAGAAATCAATATCACTATGCCATATTATGTTGTTCAAAAAACGGTTGAGGCGCTGAATGAAAAAGGAAAAAGCATAAGAGGATCAAAGATTTTAATTCTCGGATTAGCCTATAAGAAAGATGTTGATGACGTACGGGAATCGCCTTCCCTTAGATTAATCGGGCTTTTAGAGGAGAAGGGCGCTGAGGTAGATTACCATGACCCATATATTCCACGACCTCCCAAAATGCGGGAATATAAACTCGAAAAAGATTCCATAGTATTAACTGCAGAAAATCTTTCACAATATGATTGCGTAGTTATTGCAACAGATCATTCTGTTTATGATCCTAACTTCTTACTGAGAAACTCAAAACTTATTGTTGACACAAGGAATTTAATGAAAAACCACGCAGTTAACTCCGATAGGGTAAGAAAAGCATAAACATATTCTTTTAAAATAAATTTGTATCCATGAGCGCCCATCTGTAGTTAATTAATTTTAAAGTAAAATAATACATGAATAACTCAAAGATTCAGCAACTCAATACACATGTTATCGGTCTTGCAGGACTAGGTTACTGGGGCAAAAACCTTTTAAGAAATTTTTACGAGTTAGATGTTTTGCATACGGCGTGCGACGCCAATCCCTTTACTCTGGTTGAGCAGCAAAAGAAATTTTCTGGAGTAAATTATAGTAATTCTTTTGACGATCTTCTCTCCCATTCCGAAATAAAAGCAATTGCAATCTCTACTCCTGCAGTAACTCACTATGATTTAGTAAAAAAAGCTCTTAAAGCGGGAAAAGATGTCTTTGTTGAAAAACCCCTTGCACTAACCGTAAGAGAAGGTGCGGAACTGGTAAGACTTGCAGAAAAAGCAAATAGGATCTTAATGGTTGGACATATACTTCAATATCATCCTGCTGTTATTAAATTAAAAGAACTCATCTCTGATGGTCAACTTGGGAAAATTCAATATATTTACTCCAGCAGGTTGAATATCGGAAAGCTCAGGACAGAAGAAAATATTCTTTGGAGTTTTGCACCCCATGATATATCAGTGATCCTTATGCTTTTAGAAGATGCGCCTGTAAAAGTAGCTGCTTTTGGAGGAGATTACCTTAATAAAGGGATTCACGATACGACATTAACTACTCTGGAATTTAAAAATGGCGTAAAAGGTCATATCTTTGTGAACTGGCTTCATCCGTATAAGGAGCAAAAATTGATCGTTGTAGGTTCAGAGACTATGGCGGTATTTGATGATATGAGCAAAGAGAAATTATTCCTTTATCCCCATAAAATAGAATGGAAAAATGGTAAGGTTCCTGTTGCTCAAAAGGCAGATTGCCAGGTTATTCCTATAAATTCAGGAGAACCTCTCAGGACCGAGTTAAATCATTTTCTGGAGTGTGTATTCCAGAGAAAGAAGCCTTTAACAGATGGGAACGAAGGGTTGCGGGTATTAAAGATCCTGGAGCTAGCAGAAGAATCAATATCAGAATCAACCCCCAACCCCCAGTCCTCTATTTCCTCAACTCCCGAATTCTTTAACCCTTCGCCTCCCCGATTTCATAATTCATCTTCTCAATCCAAGAAACCTTATTTTACCCATGAGAGTACCTATATCGATGAAGGTGTTGAGATAGGAGAAGGGACAAGGATATGGTATTTTTCTCATATCTTAGGTGGTTGCAAAATAGGAAAAAATTGTATCATAGGTCAAAATGTAATGATAGGGCCTGACGTAGAGGTTGGTGATAGATGCAAGATACAAAATAACGTATCCGTATATACAGGGGTAAGACTTGAAGATGAAGTCTTCTGTGGCCCTTCCTGTGTATTTACAAACGTTTATAATCCAAGGGCATTCATAGAGAGAAAACATGAATTTAGACAAACCTTGGTGAAAAGCGGGGCAACAATTGGAGCGAACGCTACAATAATTTGTGGAATTACCATAGGTAAGCATGCCATAGTAGGAGCAGGTGCTGTTGTGAAATCCGATGTTCCAGCACATGCCATTGTTGTAGGTGTCCCTGCTAAACAAATAGGTTGGACATGCAAATGTGGAACAACTTTAAAGTTTAATGATGATCATGCAACTTGCAAGTATTGTGGTTATGAATATTTATTAAAAGAAGGTAAACTAATCACAAATTCTAATAAATACCAAATTCCAATAACAAAATAACAAACAAATTTAAGAAAGGAAACGAATTCAATGAAACAAATACCCATGCTTGATTTGCAGCTTGAATATCAATACATGAAAGAAGACATCGATGCTGCTATAAAAGAGTGCCTCGAACACCAAAAGTGGATACTTGGACCAGAAGTAGAGGAACTTGAAAATAAAATTGCTGAATATCTTGGTGTGAAGCATTGTGTAGGTGTTTCCTCGGGTACCGAAGCGTTGGTCCTTTCTTTAAGGACATTAGCAATAAAATTAAAAGGTCTGGAATATTTCGACAAAACCGACGAAATCATCACCACCCCCTTTACTTTCACAGCAACTGGTGATGCCATTTTGAGAGCCGGCGCAACCCCTGTTTTCGTTGATATAGATCCTACAACCTACAATATTGATCCAATGAAAATTAAACAGTATTTAACTCAAAACCCGAAACTCAAAACCCGAGGCTCAACTAATATAGTTGGCATAATCCCCGTTCATCTTTATGGTCAACCATGCAACATGGACGAGATACTAAAGATTGCTCAGGAATATAACTTATTTGTCCTTGAAGATGTAGCCCAAGCCTTTGGCAGCATGTGGAAAGAAAAAAAACTTGGATCAATTGGCACTACAGGCGCCTTCAGTTTTTTCCCCTCAAAAAATCTCGGAGGATTTGGGGACAGTGGGATGGTCTCTACAAATGATGATACCCTTGCAGAACTCATGAGAATGCTCTTAAAACATGGGGGAAAAGATAAATATAATGTGGATCATATTGGTTATAATGCACGGCTCGATACCCTCCAGGCCGCTATACTTTTGGCAAAGTTTAAATACATTGATGAATTTAATGAACGAAGACGAAAGATTGCCGAAATCTATAATCAGGAACTTTCAGGTATTGATGGTATAGTTCTTCCGATTAACCATTCAACTACTCAATCTTTCAATAATTCAACTTCTGAATATCACCATGGTCATGTTTACCATCAATACACAATCAGGGTTAATAGCGGACAGCGAGACGAACTTCTGAAATACCTTAAGGATAAAGGCATAAGCACGATGATTTATTATCCCGTACCGTTACATAAAATGAAGGTATTTGATGGAAGGTGTGCGGTAAATGGGAGTTTAAAAGAGTCTGATCAGGTAGTAAAGGATGTCTTAAGTTTACCAATAGAACCGCTTCAAAATGAAAAAGAAACTAAACATATAGTTGATTGGATAAAGAATTATTTTGGGACTTGAAATTTAGAGATCGTTTGGTATTTGGCATTTGAAATTTTGTATTTGGATTTTATTTTATCCGTGTAAGTCTGTGTCTATTTGTGGTTAAAATCTAAGGCTTTCTAAATATGCGACGCGTTGTTTCTTTTTATCTTATTGGGCTTATTTTTTTTATATTAAAAATAAGGACACTGGATAGTCCCTATATGTTTCTTCTTGAATATCTGGTTGTTTTTTGCTTTATCCTTTTTATATTTGCACTTTTGTTTATAAATACTTTGCATACAGAGACGTTTCAGGATAATAGTCTGCATTGCATAGAAAGGTGTTTTTTTAAGGTAGTGCTCGTTGCTTCGATACTGATTTCCTATGGAACATTACTCTCTGTATTTGGTGGCTGTGACCTAAATCGGAGCATTAAAATTGCCGGCCTATTTTTGCCTATAGGGCTTTTTCCTGTCTTTGCATATGCTTTCCCTGAGAAAAAAGATTGGATTCTCCTTTTTTTTATTATGGTAATTGAAGGATTTATTTCTGCATTAATTGATTTGTATGCTTTTCAAAATATGCAAGAAAATGTTGTTCGCCTCATGTCAGAGGAATTCTCTAGCATCGATCACTTTTATGCTTTAATTACAGCAATTCTCCTCCTTTTGCTATATCCCTTTCCATGGAAAATATCAGTAATATTATTTGCCTCTTTACCTTTCCTGCTTTACCGGATGTTTCTCGCTATTAGCCGTGGTGAAGCAGTCTTTTTATTTTTGACTCTCATATACGGTATTATTATATCTCTTTTTGTGTTAAAGAAAGGTAACCTTAAAAAAATAGCATTTTTAGCGTCTCTGTTTATGATATGCCTTATATTCTATAAATTTATGGGAATGAGTGGGATAGTAGAAGATTATACGAAAGCTTATCAGTTTCGTGCTGAAAAAACGGAAGACGCAGCACAACTCAGATGGATAGAATTTTTAGATGCCATCAAATACGGCGGTTTTTTAGGTACAGGTTGGGCTACTGAAGGTGACTTTTCCAATGTATTCTCAAGTAGTTATCTTCCAATGAGATATAATGTGCATAATATGATAGGTTATATAATTTGGAAATTCGGTTTTATTATAGGTTGTGGAATTATAGTTTCTTCCTTAATTTATCTCATTCGTCAGTTTTACGTTAATGTATATACAAAAGATACTCTCGGATTTGTAATATCAGGCCTTTTTATTGTATGGTTTTTACATGCCATGGTAAACACTTATTATATGCGGGCAGACCTCAATATTTGGGTAGCAGCATGGCTTGGTTACTTTTACAGACGTAATTTATGGATACATACTACAAGTACAGAAAAAGGAATTCATAATTCTTTTTAAATTTTTGCTAAGGAAACAAGGTAACATTGATTATTAAAAACATCCTAAAATATATGCAATTTCACAATATAAAAAGAATTTTAACCTTTAACCTATTAAAAAAAATACGTAACAATAGATTTCTTTTTAATTTTTTTAAAATTACTTCTGCGAATTACGTGGTTTTGATTTTAGGCATAGGTACCTCAATTATAATAAATAGAAATTTATCTTATGATGAAAGAGGATCTTTCGCGTTAATTTTAACAGTTCAGTCAATTCTAACCCTGGTTATATCATTTGGTCTTCCAAACAGTATAAATTATTTAACCATTAACTTAGACTCTCAACACAAAAAATCCGCCTTATTATTTTCAAATATTTTTTCACTTTTGTTTTTAATAATTATATCTGCCTTTATTTATTTATTTTTATGGGACCTATTAAATAATGTTTATAAGAAATTTTTTTTTATCATTATTATTTTAATTTATTCACAAATAATGTTTTCATTAAAACAAAGTTTTAGCTTAGCCTCTCAAAATTATAAATATTATGCAATTACTCAAATAGTAAATAGAATTTTGAGTGTTTTAGGTGTCATTTTGGTATTTTTATGTTTTAAATTTAATTTGACTAATCTCTTATATACTTTGATTATTGCACAATTATTAATGAACATTGTTTTGTATTTTAAAACGGGTTTTAAAGGTATAACCATTGCTACTATAAAGGACACAAAGCCTTTAAAATTATTAAACGTAGGATTTAAGAACATGTTCTCTAATCTGTTGAGTGTCTCGATGAACAGAATTGATATTTTTGTTGTTAACTATTTTTTAGGGAATAAAATCTTTGCTATCTACGCTGTTGCACTATTCTTATACAGTTTATTTGAAACTGCCTCTGGGTCGGCAGGTTTAATATTAGCAAATAAATCTGCATCGAATGAAGATAATTTATTGAGAAGTACTTTAAAAACTAGCATATGTTTAACAGTTTTAATCTCTTGTGGATTTCTTTTTTTTCTTATATTCGGGGATAAAATGATTGTCTTGTTATATACGGAAAAGTATTCATATTCTTATAATATTTTTATCTATTTAATGCCTTCTTTACTTGTATATACATTTACAGCAGGATTTGCACATGCGTTGGCAGGAAAGGGCTATCCTAAGAGATATGTAATGGCGCATATATATTCTTTAATTTTTGCGTCGTTTTCACACTATTTTCTAACGAAATATTTTGGAATTAAGGGTATAACTTTATCATTATTCCTTGTGTCATTATTCTTAAGCTTTTTACTTATAAAGGAATTTAAACGAACAATTAAAGAGGATATAAAGCCTGATTTGTTGATTAATAGTACTTGATTTATCTATTCCTGATAGTTCTCTATCGTTGTAATAGTTTTATAATTTGCCTTTGTTTAGATAATGTAAAGGATGGTAGTTGATGAATGCAAAGATAATGTTTTTGTCATTATCGTCTCTTGATAATGACAGCAGAGTTTTGAAAGAAATTAATACACTGATAAATTATGGATACAAGGTGGCAGCACTATCCGTAAATAGCGAAAGAAGGTTTACCTTTGAAAATAATTGTATAAATCATAATTCAAAAAAAATATTTGGTATTCCCGGTATTGCTTTACTATTACTCTACCTGAGAATTATAAAAAAATGTATCACCTTTTCAAAGAAAGTTGATATATACCATTGCAATGATTTAAATACTTTACCAATAGGTGTTTTTGTAAAACTATTTTTAAACCGTAAAGTAAAAATTGTGTATGATGCACATGAATTTGAATCAAATCAAAAACCGAACCAAAATAAGTTAAGTATTAAACTATCAATAACTATAGAAAGGCTGTTTATTAAATTTGCAGATGCTGTAATAACAGTGAGTGACTCAATTGCTAATGAATATGTAAAACTTTACAAAATCAAAAAACCTGCCTTAGTATTAAATTGTCCAGTCTATCAAGAAATTAAAAAGCAAAATATTTTTAGAGAAAAGCTCAATATTGATAAAGAAAAAATTATATTTTTGTATCAAGGTGGATTATCCGTTGGTAGAGGGATAGAGAATCTCATAGAAGCATTTAAAAGAATGAATGATACTAATAAAGTGCTAGTTTTTCTTGGACACGGTCCCTTACAACAAGAAATTGAAAAAATATCAGAAAGATTTCAGAATATTTTTTATCATCCGGCAGTTTCTCCTGATGTTTTGCTCAATTATACTTCATCTGCCGACGTTGGATTGTGCTTATCTGAAAATAATTGTTTAAGTTACTACTATTGTTTACCCAATAAAGTCTTTGAATATATCTTAGCCGGATTACCTGTAATTGTTTCTAATTTGCTAGAAATGAGAAAGTTGATAGAAGATAATAAGATTGGGATTGTCACAAAAGATGATGATACAGAT
>SULG01000137.1 GCA_005524015.1 Candidatus Jettenia ecosi | reverse complement strand
CCTATGGGATCAAGGGGGATTACGGGTGGTTAAATAGAGCATTTCTACTTAAGTTATTTATAGATGCTTTTCATAAGCTTGTGCAGGAAATGAGGAAAAGAAGAGAAAGGTTTAGAGTTTAGAATTTTTTGTCAACTCTAAACTCTAAACGTCTTTGCCATATTTTCCGAATCATTCAGCCAGGTTTTTATTTATACTGGATATTATACGATCTTTCATTGCCATGTTGTAGAAATGCAATTGCCTTTACCTTCTTATGCTCATCATCGTAGGCAATGTACTCGAGATGTTTCGTCTCTTTAGCCAGGTCAACAATAATATCAAAAAGCCATCGCTCGTAGGGAAGTGACGCAATCTCTAAGAGTTCGTAAGCAGTTTTTTGTGATATTTCACCATGTTTCCACCGCTTCGCAATACTGCTTATTTCCTTATAGAGATTATCCTGAACGGAGAACCGGCAATATTGATATCTCTTATTATCGACGATTTTGTCTGTGATAACATCAGGCTCCGAATACAGCGGTTGTTCATGGTCTACGACCTTTATCTTTTGCATAGGACACTCCTTTTGGATATTAATCCAAATTAGCGAATATGAATTACCTTAATAAATTCTCTATAAACAAAGAGTCGCAATAATTATTCCAATTGTCTATTTATTCTATAAATAACTATAAAATTACCATTTATGACTTTTTCTGGAACAGAATATAATTTCAAAAAAATGGCTGAAATCAACCTTTTTGCCCTATTTTAAACGAGGTAGTTAATCGATGATCAGAAAAAAGAAGATATTAGTGGTAGAAGACGATGAGTATGTTCTGGGTAGTATCAGGATCCTTTTGAATAAAGAAGGATATGAGGTCAATACAGCTTTGAATGGATTGGAAGCGTTGAATTTATACCGAAGAGAATCGTATGACTTAGTTATTGCCGACCTTAAAATGCCTCAAATGGATGGAATTGAATTATTAAAGCAGTTAAAACTCGAATTTTCTGATGTATCTTTGATTATGATGACGGCATACGGAAGTATTAGAACTGCAGTTGAGGCTATGAAAATGGGCGCTTACGACTATGTTACCAAACCAGTTTCTGCAGAAGAGATACGGCTGGTTATTCAACGCGCCCTTGAAAGACAAAACTTAATTACCGAAATCAAAACCTTACGAAAAGAGCTTGAGGAGAGATTCAGTCTTGACAATATCATAGGAAAATCGTACGCAATGCAGCAGGTTTACGATTTGATCCTTCAGGTCGCAAATACTGATGCTACTGTTTTGATTACCGGTGAAACAGGTACGGGAAAGGAGCTGGTAGCGCACGCTATCCACCACAATAGTAAAAGAAAAAATTGCCCTTTTGTAGTAATAAATTGTAGCGCCTTACCTGAATCTTTACTGGAAAGTGAACTCTTCGGGCATGAGGAAGGCGCTTTCACCGGGGCAACAAAACAAAGAGTAGGTAAATTTGAATTTGCAGATACCGGAACAGTTTTTTTTGACGAGATGGGTAATCTGCCTCTTTCCATGCAAACAAAACTTCTCAGATTATTACAGGAAAAGTCTTTTGAAAGGATTGGTGGAAATCAGACAATAAAAGTTGATGTAAGAATTCTTGCAGCCACGAATAAGGATCTCAACAAACTATCAGAAGAAGGGTGTTTCAGAAAAGATTTATATTACCGCTTAAATGTTATTCCAATACAACTGCCATCGTTAAAAGAAAGACGAGAGGATATCCCGTTGCTCGTAACTCACTTTATTGAGAAGTATAACAAGGTTTTTAAAAAGGAGATTAAGTCTATCTCACAAAATGTCCTTAATATAATGATGTCTTATGGTTGGCCAGGTAATATAAGAGAACTGGAGAACCTGGTAGAACGCGCTTTAATAATGGCAAAAGACCAGATTATTAGTGAGATAGAATTACCCGTGTCTAACCAAAAACAAACAAGGGAAAGAATTGAAGATATAGATAACAATCAAATTATAGACATTAGCCTGGAGGATTTCCTGGCGCATTGTGAAAATAAGTACATAACCAGGCTATTAAAACAATGTAAAGGGCGAATTGATTCCTCTGCAAAGATTTCCGGAATCGATGTGAAAACCCTTTATAGAAAAATGAAGAAGTACAATATCAATAAAGATTTTTTTAAAGATTAAAGTTCATCTGAAAACCTCCCTATTAGATAAACTCCATATTCAAATAATTGAAATAGCCCTGTAGGAAAGAAATGTTCGTAGAATAGTGCAGAAATTCCCGAAAATTACTTTCATGCCCTAATTTTTATAAACTATTCCATGTCATAAACTTATATCCCATCAATCTCAACAACATCATTTTTAGGGCATATATGCCCTTTGTGTAAGTTTTCCCTATACGTTGTTAAAATACACTTACTAAATTAGTAAATACATAACCTAAAACCACTTAGAAAGTTCTTATGCGGGTTTTTTATTTTTTATTCTCAATGGTATTTTGATTGCTTTTTGAAAATCGTGAAGAACCGTTATGAGTCTAAAATTAAAAATCATTTTTAATGAAAGGCACAGATAATGAAAAGATTAACGGCATTGGTGAAGCCCAGGGCAGTAGATGCAGTAAAAGATTATTTTAAGTTAATGGGATATCCGGTATTGAAAATGGCATATATACGATATGATCAGCAAGGCGCAAGCCGGTCTGTTTTCTGGCGTGGTGAGGAATATATCGTCGACTTAATATCACATGCAAAGATTGAGGTTATTTTGATAGATGAAGATGTCGATGAGGTAATTGGCGCTATTGATAATCTTTTATATGAAAAAAATGGAAATAATGGAGAACATGAATATGCGTTACGGTTAAAGTCAAAGGTAGTTCAAGAGGATACTGCAACAGAAAAGGGCAGATGGGTAAGGATGCAACCAAAAGAAGAACTAAAAGTTGATGAACAATCTGAAGAAAAACTGTTGGAAATTACCGATGTTTATGCGTAGTTTTTATTTGTAGAGAAATTTTGTGGAGGAAATTGAAAATGAAGAAAATAGAGGCAGTTATTCGCCCTGAACGTTTTCCGGCAATAAGTGCGGCGTTACAGGAGATAGAAAAAAGCGGAATGACGGTAAGTGAGGTCAGAGGACACGGAAGTGAAGCGGGCGCAGTCCAGGTATGGCGTGGCAGGCAATATAAGGTGGATTTGCATCAAAAGTTAAAACTTGAGATCGTGGTTCACGATGCGGATGTAGACCAGGTTGTTAACATGATTATTGACGGGGCGCAAACCGGAGCAAACGGAGATGGCAAAATATTCATATCGCATGTAGAATCTGCAATCCGCATCCGCACGGGTGAGGCAGGAGACCGTGCCATTACGAATGGAAGGGTTGTTAAGCTATCACCCAAAGAGGAAACAAAAAACAATGAGGTCGTTGAGATTCCCGAAAAAAGTATTGCAAATAAAAACGTAGCTTATTCAAAATTACAAAAAGACAGTCATGATGTTAATAACTATGCTCAACCATAAAAGGAGGCTCTCGTGCTCAGTATATCAGGAATGAAATTAAAATCTCTCGGAAGGCTCATAGGATACAGCATTCCCATGATTTTGTTTTGTACATGGAAAAGCGCACAGGCAGGTGATCCCAACGGCGCATTGACGTTCTCTCACAGTCTCGAAGGGTTGAATATCTCAGGAAATTTTGTCTGGATACTCATGACGGCTTTCCTTATTCTGTTTATGCAGGCAGGATTTGTTTTATTAGGTGGTCTTGTAAGTTCTAAAAATATGCTCAGCTATATGACACATTGCTTCATGGCAACAACAGCAGGCGCCTTTATTTTCTGGCTCTTTGGTTTTGCGCTTATGTTTGGCGGTTCCGAACTTGGACCCGGACTTGATAAAGGCAATCCCTTTATTGGTTACAGCGGTTTTATGCTTCTCGGAGAGACGTACGATGTAAAAACCGTTTTACTCTTTATCTTTATGGCCGTTGTAGCAACTTTTATTGGCAGCATTATAGCTGGCGCTGTAGCAGAAAGGATTAAATTCCCTGCTTATTTACTTGCATGTTTCCTGGTGTATACCTTTGTTTATTCGTTTTACGGCCATTGGATATGGGGTGAAGGCTGGCTGGCAAAATTACCATTTGGAGTCGGAGTTAAGGATTTTGCAGGTTCCGGGGTGGTTCATGCATCAGGTGGAATATGCGCATTTATGGGCGCATGGGCTCTGGGTCCAAGAATCGGCAGATTTAATGTGGATGGTTCTGCTAACGTCTTACCAGGGCATAATATTGCATATGTAATCCTTGGAACGATTATCCTTGCCTTTGGTTGGCTCGCTTATGACGCCGGAAGCACACTCGCCATATCAGACTTACGATCCTCAATCATTGCATCCAACACCTTCCTTGCTGGTGTCTCAGGCGCTGTTATCGTCATCTTATATTTATATATAAAGACAAAAAAAGCCAATGTAGCCGAGGCTTGTAACGGCGCCCTGGCAGGTTTTGTGGCAATTTCAGGACCATGCGCATATGTTGCTCCCTGGTCTGCTGTTATCATCGGGCTCATTGGCGGTTTATTGATGTGTGGCACTACCTGGCTGGTTGAACACAAATTTAAGGTAGATGACCCACTTGGGGCCATATCTGTCCATGCAACCAATGGACTATGGGGACTCCTTGCTGTAGGCATATTCGCTGATGGCTCATACGGCAAAGTAAGCGGATTGATTACGGGTTCCGGGCAACAATTCCTTGCCCAGTTTATTGCCTTTCTCACCGTCATTGTCTGGGCAGGCGGACTGGGTTTTGCCATATTCTTCGGGTTGAAACATACCATTGGCATACGGGTCTCCAGAACAGAAGAACTCGACGGCCTCGATGTGAACATACATGGTATCAAGTGTTATCCCCCGGAAGGTAAATATCTTGAGGACATCGATGATATAATTCGTAAACATATCCAGTTAGGCGAGCTTGTCAGCAGATAAGTTAATACCTGGTTGTTCCAAATACTGTTGGATTACATTTGTGGTGTGGTATGGGTAGGGGCGAACCTTGTGTTCGCCCCTGCCACCAATTTTGTATATTATTTTGGGTAACCACGGTTATAGTATCCAAGAGATGAAACCGAACAGAATAGGGAGAAAGTTGAGTCTTTGGCTCATAGGTAAGTGAATGAAATGTAAAGGATTCTTAACATGTCATTGCGAGAATTAACCACGGATGGACACAGATAGACACAGATAATGAAATGGAGAGGATTCTTAAGTACCTGACCACAAATTTTTGTACATTCTCTTTGTCAACAGAATAGAGAATTCAGAAGACAGAATCCAAAGAAACGGTGTGACAGAGTATCAAGGTGTTTTTGTCTCATAATCCCGAAGGGATGGTATGATTATAGCAAAAGAGCAGAAGAAAGGGTTTGAACCCCGAAGGGGTGGCATGGAAAACCCATGGATACCTGTCATTGCCTGGGAATTTGCCGTTGTTTTCTGATAAGTATTTCACCCCTTCAGGGTTATTGATTTTGCGGTAATTCATTATCTATAATCATGACAGCCCTGCGGGCTTGAAATAGAGATCATCTTCATGGTAAGTACCTGACCACAAATTTTTGTACATGTATCTTTGTATACAGGGGTTTTCAGTATGCAAATATTTATGTTCAGGTACTTAACATGTCATTGCGAGGGTAGTGTCCGAAGCAATCCCTTGAATATTTCAGAAAAGATTGCTTCGGACAAGGCCCTCGCAATGACAGACTGGGGAATCTTTCTTCAGTTGATGATATGTTCGGTTTCATCATTCGGATACTATAATATAACAGTGAAAATACCTGGGTGGTAAAGAAAATCCTGTATTTACGGTATCAATTCCCCAGGAATACTAATATCTGTTACGACAACTTCACCGGTATAGCCTGGCCCGTCCCCCAGATAAAATCCCCTCTTACTAGCCGCGAATGTCACAGTCTTTACAGCCTTAATAGCAGCGCCTAAGACCTTACCTGTATTGCAGTCAAGCCCGGAAGGTATATCCACAGATACCATAGATTTATTGAGATTATTGATACCACGAATAAACGTCTTAAAAGGTTCCCGTACCTCCCCCGAAAGACCCGTCCCAAACAACGCATCAATCAGGATAGTATAACTATCCAATTCTTTCACAGCATTATCTCTATCAGCACTATCAATCATCTCTTGAACAGGCACTCTCATACGTAAGAGTATTTGCAGGTTTGTGCCTGCATCTCCATCCTTTAAAATATCAGCAATCTTTGCAAGGAGAAAAACTTTCAGAGGAATGTGGTAATTATGAAGATGCCGGGCAACGACAAACCCGTCTCCCCCGTTATTCCCTTTCCCGCATAAAATAGCCACCTTTACCTTCTCCGGATTATCGATCATCTTCATAACCTCTTCGGCCACATTCCGACCGGCATTTTCCATGAGGATAATGCCGGGAATCTTATATTCCTCAATAGCCTTCCGGTCTAACTCCCGCATTTCTTCACGTGTTAAGGATGTGTTCATAAAGAAAGACTCAATAAAGTTATTGCAGACGCTCGAAAGAAAATATATTTTCCATTGATAATGTAAGTCCGTGTAAAACGGACGACTCAATTTCTCCCATACCTTCCGTCTTACACATTAACGAGAAATGACTTTCTTTATTATGATAAACTTCCACAGAATTCATCTCTGGATCAACGATCCAATACTCACTTACCCCGTACCTTTCGTAAACCCTAAACTTTTTTCTTATATCATAATATGCTGTAGTCGGGGAGAGTATTTCAATAATGATGTCGGGAGAACCGTATATTCCATGATTCTTTATAATTTCACTCCTTTGTTTTAAAATAAATACTATATCAGGCAGACAAGCATTTTCCTCGCCAAGGTAGACATCTACTGGAGAATAAAGAATGATCCCTTTCCCTTTTGAAAACTCTCTCATTTTTTCAAAAATATTTGCAGAAATGATTTGATGTCTTAAACCCGGTGCCGGCGTCATAGTCATAACAAGCTCCCCTTCGATAAGCTGATATGGTGACCCTTCTGGTAAGAGTTTATAATCTTTTATGTTATATACCTTTTCCCTCACCGTTATCATTATCTTTCTCCCTTGCATTAAAAATATTTATAAAACAGAATTTGTTTATCTTTTTTTGTATACATGATTTTTCTTTTCACTCTTACAGAGAATGTATTAGCATCTTAATACTACAAATTTTAATGCAAACTAACAAGTTTTGTTTTCTATATCATCAGGTCTTGCATATATAAGAGTCCCGCATCTAAAAAGATTTCCTTGTTCTGGTAAGTACCTGACCACAAATTTTTGTACATGCTCTTTGTCAACAGAATAGAGAATTCAGAAGACAGCATCCAAAGAAACGGTGTGACAGAGTATCAAGGTGTTTTTGTCTCATAATCCCGAAGGGATGGTATGATTATAGCAAAAGAGCAGAAGAAAGGGTTTGAACCCCGAAGGGGTGGCATGGAAAACCCGTGGATACCTGTCATTGCCTGGGAATTTGCCGTTGTTTTCTGATAAGTATTTCACCCCTTCAGGGTTATTGATTTTGCGGTAATTCATTATCTATAATCATGACAGCCCTG
>SULG01000136.1 GCA_005524015.1 Candidatus Jettenia ecosi | reverse complement strand
TTTATTGAAAGAGAAAATTTGAAGTATAAGTCTGAAATAGGTCCGTCATATACCTACGAGAGATTTCAAGATAGTATGGTGCGAACAAGTCCTGGTTTGAGAATAGGAAATTATTTAGATTGGCAAATTTTTGATACAACTTTCATGTATGCGAAAGTAGATTTTATACCTGCAGTAGATAATCTTATACAATGGCGATTAGAATCTGATGTAGGATTAAGGCAAAGATTGAATAGCCATATATCCTGGAACATTAGCTGGATCAACCAATATGATAGTGATCCCAGTGCAGAAGGGGTAAAAAATAACGATGCTACCATATTGAGTACCATAGGGTATAATTTCTAGGCTATTTTTAGGTATTTTCATGTATCTCTATACTTTTTGATTTCCTTTGGTTTCTTCAGAGTAATCTACAATAGAAAACTGGAATGTTTACCTATTACTGACATGACAATGAATTGTCATCCGAGATATAAATACCTTGCCAAAAATATTTGATAACATTGAAAATCATTTAGTTCAGGGATTACAAAACACCCTGGAGGTATCCTGCAGGGTGGACTTTTGCGTTGGTTATTTCAACTTAAGAGGATGGAAAGAGGTTGCCGCCAGGATAGATAATCTAAAAGGCGATGAGGGTAATTGCTGCCGGCTGCTCATCGGTATGCAAAAACCTCCTCTTGAGATCATACGGGAATATTTCTATAAAACTGAACAGGGTACTATTGATAATCAAACGGCATCAGCCGTAAAGAAGCAATTAGCACAAGAATTTAAGGATCAATTAACCATTGGCATCCCGACAGAGGAAGATGAGCTTGGTTTAAGAAAGCTGTCTCAACAGATAAAAGACAAAAAGGTAATTGTTAAACTTTTTTTGAGACACTCATTACATGCCAAATTATATTTATTATTTAGAGATGACAGGATAAGTCCCATTATCGGTTACCTGGGCAGTAGTAATTTAACCCTTGCCGGCCTGCTTCATCAGGGCGAATTAAATGTCGACGTTTTGGAACAGGATGCAGCATTAAAGCTAACAAAATGGTTTGAAGACAGATGGAATGATAGATGGTGCATAGATATATCCAAAGAACTAACAGAAATAATTGATAATAGTTGGGCTGCTGACAGATTAGTTTTGCCTTATCATATCTATCTTAAAATTGCTTATCATTTATCCCGTGAGGCCCGTGCTGGTTTAACAGAATTTAAAATCCCAAAGATTTTGCAGGAGAAATTACATAACTTTCAGCAAAAGGCTGTCTCAATAGCTGCGCATTATTTGAATAAGAGAGACGGTGTTTTAATTGGCGATGTTGTTGGGTTTGGGAAAACCCTTACAGCAACGGCTTTAGCAAAGATATTCGAAGAAGACTTTTTTCTTGAAACGCTCATCATCTGCCCGAAAAATCTGACAAATATGTGGGAGGATTATGCGCATACATACCAATTGCGGGCAAAGGTTTTACCTATTACGCAAGCCCAATCGGTTCTTCCAAAACTAAGAAGATACCGGTTAATCATCATTGATGAAAGCCATAATTTAAGAAACAGGGAAGGCAAACGATACAGGGCTATTCAGGAATACATCCAGATTAACGAGAGCAAAGTTATTATGCTTTCGGCTACACCGTATAATAAAACTTACCTTGATTTATCCAATCAACTTCGCCTTTTTATTCAGGAAGATAAAGATTTAGGTATAAGTCCGGAGAGATTTATTGAAAGTATCGGCGGCAGAGTTCAATTTATGGCTAAATATCAGTATTCTGCAACAACATTACCCGCATTTGAAAAAAGCTCTTTCGCAGATGATTGGCGTGAGCTGATGCGGTTATATATGGTAAGAAGGCCAAGAAGTTTTATTAAACAAAATTACGCCGAAACAGACCCCGTCAACGGCAGGAAATATCTCCTGTTTTCAGACGGCAGTCGCTCATATTTTCCCGGCAGGATACCGAAAAAGGTTGAATACGATTTTAATCCCAACGACCCTAAAGACCAATATGCAAAATTATATTCTGACACCGTTGTAGATACGATGAACAGTTTAAATCTTCCGAGATATGGCCTGGGCAACTATCTTGATAAAAAAACCACCCTTAAACCAACGAAAGAAGAAACAGTTATACAGGATAATTTATCTCATGCAGGCAGGCGGCTCATGGGCTTTTGCAGAACAAACCTCTTTAAAAGGCTAGAAAGCAGTGGTTATTCTTTTCTGGTATCATTAAGCCGCCATATTCTGCGTAATTATATTTATGTTTATGCGTTAGAGAATAACCTGCCACTCCCAATAGGCACTCAAGAAGCAAATATGTTTGATGGATTTCCGGATGACGTTGACTTAGACAATACAGGTACAAATGAAGGCACAATTAAGATTTTACTTGATGAAGATGACTACTATGCGCAGGCTAAAAAGATTTATAAAGTATATGAAACCAACTATCATAACCGTTTTGACTGGATCAGAAGCGGTTTCTTTGAAAATACACTGAAAAATATATTAATCAATGATAGCAAAGAGATTTTAAAAATATTAAAGATCAGCAAGGACTGGAACCCTGCTGATGACAGACAATTAAATGCACTCTATGACCTCTGCATAGAAAAACACTCCAAAGAGAAAATCTTAATATTTACCCAATTTGCAGATACTGCACATTACCTGCGTGAAGAATTGAAAAAGAGAAACTTACATCAGATAGAATGCGTTACTGGCGATAGTGAAGACCCTACAACGTTTGCATATAGATTTAGTCCGGTAAGTAATGATAAAAAAGAAATAGCAAATACTCCTGATGAGATAAGGGTCTTAATAACAACCGATGTTTTAAGCGAAGGTCAAAACTTACAGGATGGGCACATCATCGTCAATTATGATCTGCCCTGGGCTATTATCCGGCTTATTCAAAGGGCAGGAAGGATAGACAGGATCGGACAGAAGTCAGATAAAATTCTCTGCTACTCATTTTTACCTGAGGATGGTATAGAAAAAATTATAAAATTAAGAGGCAGGCTGGGAAAGAGAATAGAGGAAAATGCGGAGGTGGTTGGTTCTGACGAGGTCTTTTTTGACGGTGATCCCATAAAAATTCACGACTTCTACAATGAAAAGCAAGGCATACTCGACGACGAAGAAGATGTCGAGGTTGATTTAGCGTCTTATGCCTATCAGATATGGAAAAATGCCACTGATAATGACCCCGCCCTCAAAAAGACAATACCTGATCTGCCGAATGTGATTTATGCCACGAAATCACTGAAACACGAAGATGAGAAAAAGGATGAAGGCGTGGTTGTTTACACAAGAACGGCAGATGATAATGATGTTTTAGTATGGGTAGACAGAAAGGGTGAAATTATTACCCAATCGCAACTTGCTATTCTTAAAGCGGCAGAATGCAATCCCGATACCCCCGCATTATATAAATTGGATAATCATCACAAGCTGGTTGAGAAGGGTATTGAACACATAAAGCAAGTTGAAAGCACTATTGGCGGTCAGTTAGGCAAAAAATCAAGCGCCCGATATAGAACATATATGCGATTGAACCGCTATTGTGAGGAATACAAAGGCACTCTGTTTGTAAATGAGGCGATGAAAAGGGCTATAGATGATATATATAAATTTCCGCTAAAAGAATTTGCACGGGAAACATTAAACAGACAATTAAAGTCCGGCATATCTGATGAAGACCTGGCAAGCCTGGTCGTATCACTGAGGGACGAGGATAAATTATGTAATACAAAAGAAGATGAAAAGACATACAAAGAACCTCAAATCATTTGTTCTTTAGGTTTAATTAAGTAGGGGCAACGCATTTTTCCTTATAACATAGCGTAGCATCAGTCGCAACCGAATTATCCTTAGCAAAGGGATAACCCATAAAATCCCCTTAATAAAGGGGGACCAAGGCAGTTGTTCTATATACAAAAAAATACAACCCCTGAATCCCCCTTTGTTAAGGGGGACTTGAGGAAATTCCTCTTAATAAATGTACTGTTAGACAATTTTCATCTGAGGAAGAACAGACGTGATGATATCTATAAAGCTTCAGATTGTTTGAAATTAGCATATAATGAGACACTTGCTCTCCGTGAAGCAGCTTTTCTCGTGGAATGAAACAAAAAACCCCCTTAAAAAAGGGGGACAAAGGGGGTTGTTATATATTCAAAAAACATAACTTCCAGAATCTCCTTTGCTAAGGGAAATTAAACCGTGAAAGCAAAATAATGACTACATCCATAAACAAAACATGTTTTAACCAGCTCATAAAAACCTTTCAATTCAAAGAACTTTTTAATGAATTGGGGTGGGATAGCGTAAGGAAAAAAGAACAGATAGCCGTTGAAAATGAATTGTACACCCTGGAGGCGGTGGCTGAAAAAAAGGGCTTTGTCGCCTTTGTCTGCTCACCAGAAAATAATGGCAAGATGCCTGATTATCACATCAGAAAAAAGATAGACAGCGCCGTTACCAAACTGTATTTTGAACACCTTATTATCTTTTGCGATTTTTCTCAAAAACACCAAATCTGGCAACTGGTAATTCGTGAACAAGGGAAGCCGATAGCAGTAAGAGAGACGAATTACTATGTACATCAGGAACCAGAATTTTTGTACCAGAAACTCAAGGGTCTTTTCTTTTCCATAGATGATGAGGAAAAGATCAGCATCGTTGACGTTAAATCCCTCATACAAGAACAATTTAATACCAATGCAGAAAAAGTTACAAAGCGGTTTTATGACCAGTTCAAAAAAGAACACACCTCATTTTTAAACTTCATCAAAGGCATCAGTGAAAATGTAGATAAGGATTGGTATGCATCCCTGATGCTGAACCGTCTGATGTTCATCTATTTTATCCAGAAAAAAGGATTTTTAGATACTGACAAAGACTATTTGAAAAACAGACTGAAAGCCACACAGGAGAAGAGGGGAAAGAACAAGTTTTACTCATTTTATAGAAACTTCCTGCTTGTCCTCTTCCATAAAGGACTGGGTTCATCTGAAAGAAATCCTGAGATTGTTAATGAAATCGGTATTGTGCCCTATCTCAACGGCGGTTTATTTGATGTACACCACATAGAGCAGGACTACGTCAACATCGAGATAGCAGATGAGGCATTCGAGCAGGTATTCAGATTCTTCGATCAGTATGAATGGCACCTGGATACGCGTATTACTGCTACAGGCAAAGATATAAATCCTGATGTCATCGGTTACATATTTGAGAAATACATCAATGACAGGGCGTCCATGGGGGCGTATTATACCAAAGAGGACATCACGGATTACATAAGTAAAAACTGTATCATCCCCTATCTGTTCGATGAGGTGAAAAGAAGTTATCCAAAAGCGTTCAACCCTGATATCGAAATCTGGAAATTATTGCAAACAGAATCAGATAAATACATCTATGATGCGGTAAAACATGGTACGCAACATAAGCTGCCTCCTGAAATAGAAGCCGGTATCAATCAAATCTCGGCAAGAACAGCATGGAATAAACCTACCCCTCCTGAATATGGACTTCCCACTGAAATATGGCGTGAGGTGGTTGAAAGAAGGAGACGTTATTCCGAGATAAAGACAAAGATTGAAAATGGTGAAATACACGAGATAAACGATTTTATTACTTACAATCTCAATATCAGGCAATTTGCCCAGGATGTCATTGAAAATAGCGACGATTCGGAATTTATCAAACACTTTTATAAGGCTTTATTAAACATATCCATACTCGACCCCACCTGTGGATCGGGTGCATTCCTGTTTGCAGCGATTAACGTCCTTGAGCCACTATACGAGGCATGCATCCAGCGCATGGAGGCATTTGTGACAGACGCCAAAAATTCCTCTCTTGAGAGGGGACAAAGGGGTGTATCCAAATATAAATTCTTCCAGGATACTTTAAACGCAGTCAAATCACCCGAACACCCCAATCTTCAATATTTCATTTATAAGAACATTATTTTAAATAATATCTACGGCGTTGACATTATGCATGAGGCGGTAGAAATTGCCAAGCTGAGGCTTTTTCTGAAATTGATGGCAACGGTAGATGTGGATTATAAAAAACCCAACCAGGGATTAGAGCCGCTGCCTGATATTGATTTCAACATCCGTTCTGGCAATACCCTTGTGGGGTTTACAAGGCTTGAAGAGGTAGAAGATGTGGTAAAAGGCAGTTTTGGTAAGACATTTTTAAAAAAGGAAATCGATGCTATAAAAGAACAGGCTGAAATGATAAAAATGGCGTATGAGAATTTTAAAAATTCTCAGATGATTATTGACAGTCCTGCAATAAGCGGTGCAAAAAGGGATTTAGAAGAAAGGCTGAGAAGGTTAAATGATACATTGAATGTTTATCTTGCCAAACTCTATGAAATTGATATTGAAAGAAAACCGAAGGACTTTGAAAAATGGAAATCTATCCACCAACCCTTCCACTGGTTTGCTGAGTTTTATGAGATTATACATGACAAAGGCGGGTTTGATGTGATTATTGGTAATCCGCCGTATGTGGAATATTCAAAGATAAGAAAGACTTATCAAATTAAAGGTTATCAGACAGAGAGTTGTGGAAATTTATATGCATTTATTACTGAGCAGTCATTCAGATTAATAAATAAAAACAGCAAATGCGGATTAATAATCCCGTTGAGTCTTGTGTCGACCGAGCGGATGAATACACTTCAATTAACGATGTATAATAGTCATCGTTTACTTTGGTTAAGTTTGTTTGATGTCTATCCTTCAAAGCTTTTCGAAGGTGCTAAACAAAGGCTCTCAATTATGATTGCTTCGCATAAAACCCAAAATAATATTATATTTACAACGAAGTATAATCGTTGGAAGCCCGAAGAGAGAGAATTTCTCTTTCAAAATTTAGTTTACCGGGCATCCTTTTTTAATCAGAAATTGTCTGTCATACCAAAAATTAATAATGAAATAGCTCAGAACATACTTCAAAAATTAAGTTTGAAATACCCCATTTTGTATATGAATAATAGTTCTAATATTTCTTTTTATGTTCATCGAATTCCATATAATTATGTGAAAGCAATTGATTTTATTCCATACTTCTGGAATGAAAAAGATGGAGAAAAAAAATCAGAAGACTATAAACCTTATTGGTTGAACTATCGTGAAGGCAAAAAACGTGCTGTATTAGCTGTATTAAATTCAAATTTGTTTTTTTGGTGGTGGTATGCTTTATTCGAAGGTTACCATTGCGGAAAGCATGAAATATATGCTTTTCCTGTTGGATTAGAACAGATGCCATTGATATGTTGCGATCAGCTTAAGAAACTTGCAAATGAACTTATGATAGACATACAAAAAAATAAGAAAATAAAATCTTGTCAATATAAAAATACTGGAAAAGTGAGATATGAAGAATTTTATCCACGTTTATCCAAACCCATCATAGACAAAATCGACAAGGCATTAGCTCTGCATTACGGTTTCACCGACGAGGAATTAGATTTCATTATTAACTACGACATCAAATATCGCATGGGTAAAGAACTGGACGCAGAGGATTGAATTTGCCAAATCCCCCTTAATAAAGGGGGACCAAGGGGGTTGTTTATGTAAGAGAAAAACACAA